>JAGWTP010000083.1 GCA_028868895.1 Burkholderiales bacterium | reverse complement strand
CAGTTCGCGCTCGTCAGCCAGGACGTGGTGCTGTTCAACGACACCGTCGCCGCCAACGTGGGCTTCGGCACCGCCGTCGACCCCGCGCGCGCCCGTGCCGCGCTGGCGGCCGCGAACCTGGCCGACTTCGTCGACGGCCTGGCGCAAGGCATCGACACCGTCATCGGCCACAACGGCACCCAGCTCTCGGGGGGCCAGCGCCAGCGGCTGGCGATCGCCCGGGCGATCTACAAGGACGCACCGATCCTGATCCTCGACGAAGCCACCTCGGCGCTCGACTCGGAATCGGAACGCCTCGTGCAGCAGGCACTCGAAGTGCTGATGCGCGGACGCACGAGCATCGTGATCGCGCACCGGCTGTCGACCATCGAACGCGCCGACCGCATCATTGCGCTCGACGCGGGCCGGGTGGTCGAACAGGGCAGCCACGCCGAACTGCTCGCCCACGGCGGGCTGTACGCTCGGCTGCACGCCTTGCAATTCAGGAGCTGAACCATGACCCACCCACCGATCAGCCGCTACCCCACCCCCACGCTCGACGACGTGCCCGACGACATTCGCCAAAAGATCCTCCAGGTGCAGCACAAGGCCGGGTTCGTGCCCAACGTGTTCCTGACCTTCGCCCGCCGGCCCGACGAGTTCCGCGCCTTCTTCGCGTACCACGACGCGCTGCTGCTGCGCGACTCGGGCCCGAACGGCCTCACCAAGGGCGAGAAGGAAATGATCATCGTCGCCACCAGCGGCGCCAACGGCTGCCTGTACTGCGTGGTGGCGCACGGCGCGTTGCTGCGCATCTACGAGAAGCAGCCGCGCATCGCCGACCAGGTCGCGACCAACTACCTCAAGGCCGACATCACGCCACGCCAGAAGGCGATGCTCGCCTTCGCGATGAAGGTGTGCAACGCGTCGTACGCCGTCGGCGACGACGACTTCGCGCAGCTGCACGAACACGGCTTCACCGACGAGGACGCCTGGGACATCGCCGGCATCACCGCGCTCTTCGGCCTGTCCAACCGCATGGCCAACGTGACGTCGATGCGGCCCAACGACGAGTTCTATCTGATGGGGCGGGTGCCGAAGTCGGCGCCGAAGTGACGCATTCGACATGAGCTACACCGTCGTCATTCCGGTTCTGAACCAGCTGCACTACACGCAGCAATGCGTGGCCAGCCTGCTGGCGCACGGCGTCGACCCGACGTCGCTCTTGATCATCGACAACGGCAGCACCGACGACACGCCGGCGTGGCTCGCATCGCGGCCCGAACTTCGCTCGGTGCGCAACCCGGTGAACCTGGGTTGCGGCGGCGCGTGGACGCAGGGCGCATTGCTCTCGGAGCGTGACTGGGCGGTGCTGCTGAACAACGACGTCGTGTGCGGCCACAACTTCATCCAGGCGCAGATCGACGCGGCCGACCGACATGGCCTGGACGTTGTCAGCCCATCGCTGGTGGAGGGCGACCTCGACTACGACCTCGACGCTCACACGACCGAGTTTGCGGCCCGGATGCGCGACACCGTTCGGCTCGGGTGGTTCCACGGCGTGTGCTTCTCGGTGCGTCGGGCGGTCTTCCAGCGCATCGGCTACCTGGACACCGACCGACTCCTGTACGGCAGAGAAGACGCCGAGTTCCTGGCCCGCTGCAACCGCCACGGCCTTGCCGTTGGCACGGTGGGCGATGCACTGATGCACCACTTTGGCATGATCACTCAGACCGCGCTGAAGCGAGAGCTGGGCGTTACCAAGTTCGGCGACCACCGCTACTTCTATCGCAAGATCGGCTTGACCTGGTGGGGCCGGCAGCAGGCAAAATTCGCGCGCAAGGCGCGAGCTCGCCGTTGGGCACGGGCCGAGCGTGCGCGCTACGGCATGACCATGCACATGGTGCATCGGAACAAGAGCATCGAATACCGCTGACCCCATGACCACTCGACACCTCGATCTGGGCTGCGGCCCTTGCCCTCGCAATCCCTATCGCTGCGACGAAGTGCATGCGGTCGACCTGGCGTTGCCGGATGGCGTGGACGCGCAACGATTCCGGCGCGCCAACCTCAGTCTGGAGCCCATCCCCCACGCCGATGCAAGTTTCGACTCCGTCTCCGCCTTTGATTTTCTGGAGCACGTTCCGCGTGTTCTGGGCACGGCCGACGGGCGCAGCACGCGCTTTCCGTTCGTTGAGCTGATGGACGAGATTCATCGTGTCCTCAAACCCGGTGGGCGCTTTTATGCCTTGACACCGGCCTACCCGAATGCCGAAGCGTTCCAGGATCCGACTCACGTGAACATCATCACCGAGGAGACCTGGCGCTACTTTTGCGGCGCCACGCCGATGGCTCGCCCGTACGGCTTCAAAGGCACCTTCGAGATGCTGCGCAATGAACGCGCGATCTATCCAGAGGCGTTCGAACCGACCGTATCGATCGGCTGGCGCCGGCGGCACCGCCGCGCTCGTCTGCTGCGAACCGGACGTCTGGCGCACCAGATGTGGGAGTTCAGTCGTGCCGGGCCGGTGGCCTGATCGTCATGGCAACCCGGACGTTCCGAGATCTGTTCCGAAGCTGGCGGCGCAATCTCAAAGCGCGGCTGCCGTATGTGCGCAGACGTGAATACAGGATCCTGGAGCGCAAGTACGGTGAACTGATCGATGGGCTGGGCCACACCCCACGCGCCAGTCTCGCGCGCCTCCATGCGCTCAAACCGATGACGGGCCCATGGGTCGGAGACGTGTGCCTGTTCGTTACCTTCGCGTCGAAGCCACACATCAAGCGGCACGTGCAAGCCCATCTCGAGAATCTGTTGCGCGCTGGCGTGAACGTGGTGCTCATCGTGAACACCGAACTGGCGCCCGACCAGATCGTTCTGGACGCCGCGCTGTCGTCACGGCTCAGTGGTGTTCTCGTGCGCGAGAACGTCGGTTTCGACTTCGCCGCGTGGGCGCACGCCTACTTGCTGTGCGAGCAGCGTGATCGCTGGACGCGGTTGATGCTCGTCAACGACAGCATCGTGGGCCCGCTCAACACGGCAGACTTCGATCGCATGCTGATGCGCCTGCGCAACTCGATCGTCGACGTCGTGGGATTGACCGAGAGCCGCTCGCCGCTGCCCCATGTGCAGAGTTTCTTCCTGGTGTTCAATGCCACCGCCCTGCGCAGCAAGGTGGTGCAAGACTTCTTTCAGCACATGCTCAGCCTGCCGACCAAATCGCAGGTCATCGACGTCTACGAGACGCGGCTGACTCAGGTACTGCGCCTGCACGGACTGAGATGCGAGGCGCTGTTCGACCCTTTGTCGCACGACCCGCACAGTTCCAATGACACCTATTTCCGCTGGGACCAATTGATCCATGCCGGGTTTCCCTACATCAAGGCCAGCGTGCTTGCCAAGTTCGCCGGTAGCGCGCGAATTGCGGGGTTGATCCCGGCCGAGTTCCTGCAATCCGACATCTGAAACCCTCGAGAAGTTGAACGTCATCATGCTTTCCGACATCGCAAAGAGTCTGTCCCGGCGCGTATGGAAATTGCAGAGGTCGTATGCCAAACGCGTTCACATCGCGCCTCTGTTGAGATCGATTCCGGCTGACGCGGTCATCTTGGAAATCGGCGGTGGGTACAACCCTCGATACCTGAAGACACAAAACCCGAACGTCTATCACCTCGATCATTGCACCACCGAAGAGTTGCGGGCGAAGTTTTCCGCAGACCCCAATGTCGCGAACCGTGTGGGAAACATCCAGCCGATTGATTTCGTCTTCACGGGAACACCCATCGAGACACTGATGCCACCGAATTTGAAGTTCGACCTGATTTACGGCTCGCATGTCCTGGAGCATCAGGTGGATCTGATCGCCCACTTGCAGTCGCTTGAAAAGTTGCTGAAGCCCGGCGGCCGGGTGATCGAGATGATTCCCGACCTGCGGACCTGCTTCGACGCATTGCGCTACCCGAGCGTGACCTCCGACGCGCTCGTCGTTCACCTTAAGCGCCCGGCGATCCATCAAGGCAAACAGGTGTTCGACGGCGTCTCACGGGCGCTCGACAAGAACCTTGGGCATCGCATGCACCGCGCCGACTTCAACGGTGTTCGCTTCAGCAACGGCCTGAAACACGCCTACGACGCCATGCAGGCCTCGGAACTGCCTGGACAGAACTACGTGGACACCCACGCGTGGGCCTTCACCCCCGAGTCGTTTCGGTTGCTGATGATCGAGTTGCGGTTGCTCGGCCTCGTTCGGCTGGCGCCGACATTCGTTTCGCCCCCTTACGGCAACCAGTTCTGTGCAGTGCTTGAGCGAACTGCTCTCGATCTCGCCGACATGTCGCAAAGCACGCTCGACGGTCTGGAGCGCGAGCGACTTGCGCTGGCGGTGCAGCTTCGGGTCTGATCCGTTGCGGGCTTATGCGGCTCAGCCGCGCCCGCGACGTTTCAATCGCCGCTTGATGGCGGCCAGCAGGCCGGGCTTCGGGGGCGCGTAGTCAGCGAAGGCCGCGTCACCGACGCGCTGGTGCGTGGGCGGCGCCATCGGACGCTTTTCGACCACGATCACGCTGTCGTAGTAGTGAACCGAATGCACCGAGCGGGTGAAGTCCGACACGCCGAAACGGCGTGGCTCGCGGGAGTGCCATGCGTTCAAGCCATCGATGAAGGACTTGCTGTACTCGATGAACGTGCCGCGTCGCCGGAAGCCGCCACCGAACTCGCGCCAGTACGAGGTGTGCAGGTCTTCGCAAAGATAGACGCCGTTCGGGCTCACGAGCGCAAACAATTCTTCGAAGGTCGCAATCTGCTGCTTCATCGTGTGGCCACCGTCGTCGATAAGGATATCGATGGGCGGCAACACCGTGGCCAAGGAGCGCAGAAACGCACGATCGGCCTGGTCGCCGATGAATATCTGAACGCCCGGCTCCTCGAACCGCTTGCAGTTCGGATTGATGTCGACCCCGAACACCTTCGCACCAGGGCCGAAGTAGTCTTTCCACATCTGGATCGAGCCGCCCTGGGAGACGCCGAACTCCACGATGTTGACGGACCCGCCGCGAAAGCGCGCGAAATGGCGGTCGTAGATCTCGAAGTAGTGGCGCCACTTGTGGATCAACGGACCGGCGTGACTGTTGAAGAACCGCTCAAGATCGTTCATGCGGAATTGTCTCGCACCTGAATGTCGGCTCCGCGCCAGTTGAACCGCGATTGCATCGGGATTGCACCCGAGCTGCGCGCCGCATTCGTTCGCATCTATCAAACGCTTCGCAGCAAGATTGTCGACACGTGCGTTGCGTACACCCGTACCTTGCATGGCGTGTTGCCGTGGCATCGCGCAATGCCCTCATTTTGTGCAATCTGCCAGAATCCGCCACCTCAAGGTCGCCAACTCCAAACACTGCATGACCCGCGTCGCTCACACCAGAGCCACCCCCGCACCGCACAACGCGGCTGTGTGGTGGTCAGCGGCGTCGCTGGTGCGGTGGCTGCTGGTCCTGCTGCTGGTGGTCGACCAGATCGGCTCGCCGCTGCACCACCACCGCCACGACGCGGGGTTCGATGGCAGTTCGATCGGCGCTGCGCACCAGGTTGCCTCGGGCTCTGACTTCAGTCGGGTTGCGGGCGATCCGTGCGAGCCGGGCGTGTTCCATGCGATCACGGCGATCCGCTTCGAGGCACGGCTGGCGGTCGCCGCTGCGCCCGATGGCCACCACGCAGGCCTGGCTCCGGCCTGCGCCGCGCCCGTGCTCGCCGACCGCCTGGTCGCGGCATCCGAAGTGGTTTGGCGGCCCGAGCCTGCGGCCGCACCCCATCCGCTTTACCGCAGCCTGCCTCCCGACACCCGCGCGCCGCCCCGGCACGCCTGACAAGCCTGCCCCGCCGCCTTGGTCAGCGGCTCGCCCGAGTGTTCGGCGAGCCGGTCGTTCGTGGAGTTCTCATGCCTTACCGCCTTACCCGGCGCGCGCTGTTGCGCTGCGTCCAGGCGCTGCTCGTGTTGTCTGCCGTCTCCGCGCAGGCGGCTACCGAGTTCGCCATCACCCCGGCCCAACTGCAGGCGCTGGGCGTCCAGTTGCAGCGCCTCGATCGGCCGGGCCAGATTGCCGGCCCGGCCTACCCGGCGCGCGTGGTGCTGCCGCCGAGCCAGGAGTACGTGTTGAGCGCGCCGGTGGCCGGTGTCGTCGACCAGTTGCTGGTGGGCGAGAACGAAGCAGTCCGGGCCGGTCAACCAGTGCTGCGCCTGATCAGCCCGGAGCTCGGTGAGCTGCAGTTGCGGCTGAGCGAAGCGGCCTCGAAGGCGCGCCTGTCGCAAAAGACGCTGCAGCGCGAGCGCCTGCTGTACGCCGACGGCATCATCCCCGAGCGCCGCGTTCAAGAGGCCGAATCGGCTGCCAGCGGCGACCGGGCCCGGGCGCGCCAGGCCGAAGCAGCGCTGCGCCTGGCCGGCCTGGACGCGGCCTCGATCCGCCGCGCGGCCGAGGGTGGCGCGTTGCAGGACGCGCTCCTGTTGCGGGCGCGCACGCCCGGCGTCGTCGTCAAGCTCGAGGCCAAACCGGGCCAGCGAGCGCAGCAGGCCGAGGCGCTGGTGCGCATCGCCGACACGCGCCGGCTGTGGCTGGACATCCAGTTGCCGGTGGACCGCCAGGCGCAGGTGGCGCTCAAGGGTGGGCCGGTCACCGGCGTCAACCGCGACCTCGCGGCGACGCTGCTGAGCTTCGGCGCCACGGTCAGCGACAGCCAGACCGTACTGCTGCGCGCCGAGGTCACGCGCGGTGCGGCCGCGCTGCGCCTGGGCGAGTTCGTGCAGGTGCGCGTGCCTTTCACCGCCGCCGAAACCACTGCCGGCGCCGACGAAGGCTGGGCCGTGCCGGTGCCCGCGGTGGCGCGCAACGGCGAGCGGGCCTACGTGTTCGTGCGCACCGCGAAGGGCTTCGTCGCGCAACCGGTGACGGTGCTCGCCGGCGCCGGCCAGGCGCTGCGCGTCAAGGGCGAGTTGCGCGCCGGCCAGGAGATCGCGGTGAGTTCGGTCGTCGCCCTCAAGGCGGCGTGGCTCGTCAAGGGCGGGAGCAACTGAGATGCTGACCCGCCTCGTTCAATTCGCGCTCGCCCAGCGGCTGTTCGTGCTGCTGGCCGGCGTCGTGCTGGCCGGCGCCGGCTGGCTGGCGTTCGAGAACCTGCCGATCGACGCCTTCCCCGACGTCTCGAGCACGCAGGTCAAGATCATCATGAAGGCCCCGGGCATGACGCCCGAGGAGGTCGAGAGCCGCATCGCGCTGCCGATCGAGGTCGAGATGCTGGGCATCCCGAAGCAGCGCATGCTGCGCTCGGTGTCGAAGTACGGCATCGTCGACGTGACGATCGACTTCGACGACGGCACCGACATCTACTGGGCGCGCCAGCAGGTGTCGGAGCGGCTCGCCGGCATCGCCGGCGACTTGCCGGGCGGCATCAGCGGCGGCATGGCGCCGGTCACCACGCCGCTGGGCGAGATGTTCATGTTCACCGTCGAGGGCGACGCCTACTCGCTGGAGGCGCGCCGCAGCCTGCTCGACTGGGTGATCCGGCCGGCGTTGCGTTCGGTCGTCGGCGTGGCCGACGTCAACGCGCTGGGCGGCAAGGTGCGCAGCTTCGAGGTCGTGCCCGATCCGCTGAAGCTCGCCGCGGTCGGCGTGTCGACGGCGCAACTCAAGGCGGCCATCGAGGCCAACAACCGCAACGACGGCGCCGGCCGGCTCGGCGAAGGCGGTGAGGTGCTGCTGGTGCGCAGCGAAGGCAGCATCCGCAACCCCGACGACCTGCGCGCCATCGTCGTCAAGTCCGACAAGGGCACGATGGTGCGCCTGGCCGACGTGGCGCTGGTTCGCGAAGGCAGCGTCACGCGCTACGGCGTGGTCACCCAGGACGGGCGCGGCGAGGCCGTCGAAGGCCTGGTGCTCGGGCTGGCCGGCGCGAACGCGAAGAAGGTGGTCGAGGGCGTCACGCGCAAGCTCGACGACCTCGCGCCCACCTTGCCCAAGGGCATCGCGATCAAGGTCTTCTACAACCGCGCCAGCCTGGTCGAGAAGGCGGTCGGCACGGTCTCGAAGGCCTTGCTCGAAGCCACCGTGCTGGTGCTGGTGCTGCTGGGCGCGTTCCTGGGCAACCTGCGCGCGGCCATCACGGTGGCGATGGTGCTGCCGTTGTCGGCACTGGCCACCTTCATCCTGATGCGTGCCACCGGCATGTCGGCCAACCTGATGAGCCTGGGCGGGCTGGCCATCGCGCTGGGCATGCTGGTCGACGCGGCCGTGGTGGTGGTGGAAAACGTCGTGCAGCACCTCGGCCACGACCCGACCTCGCAGAAGTTGCCGCGGCTGCACATCGTGTTCCGCGCGGTGCGCGAGGTGGCCGCGCCGGTGGCCGCGGGCATCCTGATCATCGTCGTGGTGTTCCTGCCGCTGCTGACCTTGCAGGGTCTGGAGGGCAAGTTCTTCGTGCCGGTGGCGCTGACGATCGTGTTCGCGCTCGCCAGCTCGCTGCTGCTGTCGCTCACGGTCATCCCGGTGCTCGCCTCGTACCTGCTCAAGCAGGTCGGCCACCAGGACCCGTGGCTGCCGCGGACGCTGCTGCGGCTGTACGAGCCAACGCTGGCGTTCGCGCTGAAGCGCCAGAACATCGTGTTCGCGGTCGCGGGCGCCATGCTGGCCGTGGCCGTGGGCGTGTACCTGCTGGTGGGCAAGACGTTCATGCCCACGATGGACGAAGGCGACATCATCATCGGCATCGAGAAGCTGCCCTCGGTGAGCCTGGAGGAGACCGCGGCCCTGGACCTGAAGATCCAGCAGGCGCTGCTGCGCAACGTGCCCGAGATCACCGGCATCGTGGCCCGCGCCGGCGCCGACGAGATCGGCCTGGACCCGATGGGCCTGAACCAGACCGACACCTTCCTGGTGCTCAAGCCGCGCGACCGCTGGAGCGTGCCGAGCAAGGACGCGCTGATGGACAAGATCCGCGCGGTGCTCGACCAGCTTCCCGGCGTGGTCTACACCTTCACGCAGCCGATCGACATGCGCGTGTCCGAGATGATCATCGGCGTGCGAGGTGACGTCGCGATCAAGGTCTTCGGCCCCGACCTCGCGACCCTGAACGAACTGGCCGGGCGCATCGAGAAGCTGATGAAGGCGGTGCCGGGCAGCCAGGATGTCTACACGGTCGAGAACGACGGCGTGCAGTACCTGCGCGTGGTCGTCGACCGGCTCGCGGCCGGCCGCTACGGCCTGTCGGTGCAAGACGTTCAGGACGCGCTGCGGGTGCAGATCGAAGGCCAGCGCGCCGGCGGCGTGATCGACGGCAACCGCCGCATCCCGATCCTGTTGCGCGGTCCCGACGCGGTGCGCATCTCGCCGGCCGAGTTCGCCGCACTCAACATCACCGCCGCCGACGGACAGAGCGTGCCGCTGCAGCACCTGGCCCGCATGCAGCGCGACAGCGGGCCGGTGAAGATCGACCGCGAGATGGGCAGCCGCTACAGCGTGGTGATCGCCAACGTCACCGGGCGCGACCTGGTCGGCTTCGTCGACGAAGCGCGCGTCAAGGTGGCGCAGGCCGTGCCGCTGCCCACCGGCTACCGCATCGCCTGGGGCGGCCAGTTCGAGAACCAGCAGCGCGCCGCGGCGCGCCTGGCGCTGGTGGTGCCGCTGTCGCTGGGCTTCATCTTCCTGATCCTGTTCTCGACCTTCGGCTCGGTGCGCCAGGCGCTGCTGGTCCTGAGCAACGTCCCGTTCGCGCTGGTCGGCGGCATCGTCGCGCTGTGGCTGACCGGCGAATACCTGTCGGTGCCGGCCTCGGTGGGGTTCATCGCGCTGCTCGGCATCGCGGTGCTCAACGGCGTGGTGCTGGTGAGCTACTTCAACCAGTTGCACGCCGAGGGCCGGGCGCTGCCGGACTGCGTGACGCAGGGCGCACGGCGCCGGCTGCGGCCGGTGCTGATGACGGCGGCGATCACCGCCTTCGGCCTGATCCCGCTGCTGTTTGCCAGCGGGCCGGGCTCGGAGGTCCAGCGGCCGCTGGCCATCGTCGTGATCGGCGGGCTGATCACCGCCACCGCGCTCACGCTGATCCTGCTGCCGATCCTGTACCTGCGCTTCGCCCACCCCGCGGCAGCGCCCCGATCGACCGATTCGAACAACGCCCGCAGCGAGGTGAACCATGGATAAGTTCTGCCTGTCGCTGGTGTGCCCGCCGGAGATCGAGGAAAAGCTGCTCGACACGCTGCTCGTCACCGCGGGCGACGCGATCTTCACCAGCGCACCGACCTTCAGCCACGGCACGGCGCACGGCCGCTGGTCGAGCGTCGAGCAGGTCATGGGGCGCAGCCGCTCGGTGACCGTGCAGGTGCTCGTCACACAAACCGAAATGACGCGGCTGCTGCTGGCCTTGCGCGAGTCGTTCGCCGGCACCGGCGTGCGCTACTGGGCCGTGCCGTTGGCGGCCGAGGGAGAAGTCGAATGAAGCACTCGATGGTTGTTGTCACCGCTCTGGCCCTCGTGCTCGCACTGGCACCCTGGGGTGCCGCGCAGGCGGGCGACATCGCGACCCCGCCCGACCTGCCCGGCACCGCGCAGGCCAGCACCGCGATCGACCAGGACCCAGCCGTCGCGCAGGCGCGCCACGGCGTGCAGGCGGCCGTGCATGCGGCCGCGATGCTCGAGGCCTCGCCCTACGAATGGACCGCGAGCACCAGCGCGCAACGGCGGCGCATCGACGGCAGCGGCACCTCCGACGAGTGGGCTGCGCAGCTGGCGCGCACCATCCGCATCGGTGGCAAGGCCGCACTCGATCGCGAACTGGGCGAGGCCGGCGTGCGCCAGGCGCGCGCGCAACTCGGTGCGGCGCGCATCGATGCGGCGCGCTCGCTGGTCGACCTCTGGCTCGACTGGCTGACCGCCCGGCAGACCCGCGAGGCCCTGCAGGAGCAAGGCCGGTTCGCTCAGGCCAACGTCGACGCGGTGCAGGCCCGCCGCAAGGCCGGCGATGCCTCGCTGCTCGAACTCAACGTCGCGCAAGGTGACCTGGCCGCGGCGCAGCGCCAGTTGAGCAGCGCGGCGGCGGCCGAGGCCCGGGCCACGCTGACGCTGCAGGCCCGCTTCCCGCAGTTGCCGCTCGAGGCCGTGCCGCTTTCCGAACCGCTGCCGCTGGACCGCGACGCCACCCATTGGCGTGAACAGATCACTGCCGCGAGCGACGCACTCCATGCTGCGCAGCAGGCGCTGCGCAAGGCTGAACTGACCGCCGCGCGGGCGCGCGCCGACCGCCTGCCCGACCCCACCGTCGGCGTGTTCACGGCGTCGGAAGCGTTCCGCCGCGAACGCATCGTCGGCCTGAACGTGAGCATTCCACTGGGTGGCACCTACCGCGAGCAGAGCGCCCTCGAAGCGCTGCAGCAGGCCGAAGCGGCACGCGCCGGCGTCGAGCGCCAGCAGCGCGAGCTGGATCTGCAGATCGCCACGCTGGTGGCCGACAGCGCGACCAGCTTCACGCGCTGGCAGCTGGCCGAGCAGTCGGCCACCGTCGCGCGCGAGGGCGTGCGCCTGACCCAGCGCGCCTACCACCTGGGCGAGGCCGATCTGCAGACCCTGCTGCTGGTGCGGCGCCAGGCGCTGGACGCCGTCAACGCGGCCGTGATGGCGCGCTCCGAGGCCTTGCGTGCGCGCTACCGGCTGCTCGTCGATGCGCGCCTGATCTGGAACCTCGCCACGCCCTGATCGCGCCGACCGTGTACCTGGTTCGGGTCGGACCCGTCACCGGCGCGGCCGTGCCAGCGTCTCGCTCATCCGCAGCGCCGCGATCACGCCCGACGACAAGGTCAGCGCCGCCACCAGCCACACCGCCGCGGCCAGGCCGAAGCGGTCGGCAGTGAGGCCCGCCAGCAGCGCGCCGACCGCGTAGCCCAGGTCGCGCCAGAGCCGGTAGACGCCCACTGCCGAGGCGCGCCAGGCCGGGTGCGCCACGTCGCCGATGGCGGCGAGCAAGGTCGGGTAGACCATCGCGGTGCCGATGCCCAGCAGCACCGCCCCGGCGCCGAAGGCCATGAACTGTGCGCCGAGTGCGGTGACGGCGATGCCCGCCGCCTGCACCCACATGCCGCCGACGATCAGCCACTTGCGCCCGACCCGGTCCGACAGCGCCCCGGTGACCAGCTGCGCCCCGCCCCATACCGCCGGGTAGATGGCGGCCAGCGTGCCGATCTGCGCCAGCGTCATGCCGGCGGCGGCGAACACCAGCGGGAACAGGCCCCAGGCCATGCCGTCGTTCAGGTTGTTGACGAGGCCCGCCTGGCTCACGCTCGACAGGTTGCGATCGGTCAGCGAAGTGCGGCGGAAGATCTCGCCTTGCGTGAGGGCCGCCTCGCCGCTCGACTTGCCGTCAGCCCCACCGCCGGCCGGCGCGTGGCTGCGCAATTCATGGCTCACGTGGTGCCTGGTCTCGCGCACCGCAAACCACGACAAGCCCAGCCCGGCGGCGACGTAGACCACGCCCGGGTAGAACGGCTCGGGCCGCAACCCGTAGCGCGCCGCGAGCCAGCCGGTGGCCAGCGCACTGAGGGCCACCGCGAAGTAGCCCGAGAACTCGTTCAGGCCCATCGCCAGTCCGCGCCGCCGCGGGCCGACCAGGTCGATCTTCATGATGACCGTCGTCGACCAGGTCAGGCCCTGGCTCACGCCCAGCAGCGCGTTGGCGGCGATGACCCAGTTCCAGTTGGGCGCCCACATCAGCAGGAACGGCACCGGCGCGGCCACCAGCCAGCCCGCCACCAGCACGAGCTTGCGGCCGTAGCGGTCGGACAGCCGCCCGGCGAAGTAGTTGGTCAGCGCCTTGGTGACACCGAAGACGACGATGAACGACAGGATCGCGGCCCGCGCGACGAGGTGGAACTGCTGCTCGGCGATCGCCGGCAGGATGCTGCGCTCCATCCCGACCATGGCGCCGACGAAGGCATTGACGAGCACCAGCAGCGAGAACTGGCCGAGGTTCTCGCGCAGCCCCAAGCGCAGGGCCGCGGTGGTCACGCCCGGCCCGCCCGGCCGAGGTTGAAGCGCAGCATCGCGTCCATGTCGGCCGGCGGTGGCGGCGTGTCACGCACCAGCGTCTCGATGAACTCGTCCCGGCCCATCGACAGGCCGGGGTTCCAGCGCTTCTCGAAGCCCAGCGTCGACGAAGGCTTGCCCGACAGGCCGACGCCGCAGGCGCTGCCCGCCTGGTGGCCGGGGTAGATCTCGAGCTCGTCGGGCAGGCTCAGCAGCTTGCGGTGCAGGCTGTCGTGCAGCATGCCGGCCATCTCGCGTTCGTGCCCGGCCAGGTCGGGCCGGCCGACGGCGCCGACGAACAGCGTGTCGCCGGTGAGCACGAACCACGGCGCGTCGCCGCGGCGCAGGTCGCGCACCAGCAAACACACGCTGTCGGGCGTGTGGCCGGGGGTGTGCAGCACGTCGACGACGACGTTGCCGGCGTCGAGCCGCTGGCCGTCGGCCAGCGGCGCGAAATCGAACGCGACCCGGCCGCGGTTGCTCTCGTGCAAGCCGTACGGCGCACCGGCGCGGCGGGCCAGCTCGGGGCCACCGGAGTAATGGTCGGCATGCACATGGGTGTCGATCACCTGGGTGATCGGCACGCCGACCTTTGCGGCCTCGGCGATGAACCAGTCCTCGTCACCGGCAACGACGTCGACCGCCACGGCCCGGCCGATGCCGGTGCAGCCGAACAGATAGGACAGGGTCGCGTTCTCGGCCGCGCGTTGTCGGAAGAACATGGCTTTCTCCGGGGCTCAGAACACGAGGACCTTGTCGGCCCACGCCGTCCACTGGGTCAGCTCGTCCATGCTGCTGCGGTGCGCCCCTTCGACCAGGTCTTGCGCGGCGACGCCCCGCGCGTCCATGCAGCTGCCGCAGACACCGACGACACCGGCGTGCTTGACCACCGCGCCCAGCATCACCTCCAGGTTGTAGAAGCCTGCCGGCACCTTCTGCTGGCGGTGCGCCGCCGCAACGGCGTCGCCGATCAGGAACACGCGCACCGCGCTGTCGGCCTGCTTGGCCAGCGTGCCGGCCAAGCGCGCGCCGTTGTAGGTGCGTTCGCTGCCGTACGGCGCATCGTTGAAGATCAACAAGGTCTTCATGATTGACACACTCCTCGTCACTGTTCGATCGGCAGCCCGCGGGCGCGCCACTCGGCGACGCCGTCGGCCAGGTGGAAGGCGCTGTAGCCACGCTTGCGCAACAACTCGACCGCGTCGCGCGCCATCAGGCAGAACGGGCCACGGCAGTAGGCAACCACCGGTGTGTCTTTGGGCAACTCGGCGAGCCGCTTCTTCAGCTCGTCCACCGGCAGCGAGCGCGCGTGCGGCAGGTGCGCGGTGGCGTACTCGTCGGCCGGACGCACGTCGAGCACCAGCACCTCGCCCGAGGCCGCCCGCTCGAGGATCGACTTGCGGTCGATCCCCTCGAGGTCGTCGCCATGCGCGACCAGGTTCGCCAGCGCCACCTGCAGTTCCACCAGCCGCTCCTCGGCCTCGCCGCGCAGGGTCACCCAAAGGTCGGCGACGCTGGTGCTGGCCAGCCGGTACAGCACGTACTTGCCGTCCTTGCGCGTCTGGACCAGCCGCGCCATGCGCAGCTCCTTCAAGTGCGCACTGGCGAGCTTGACGCTGATTTCAGCCTGGGCCGCCAGCGCCTCGACGGTCTTCTCGCCCTGGCACAGCAACTCGATCAGCTCGAGCCGCTTCGGGCTGGCCACGGCCTTGCCGATGCGCGCCACCTGCTCGTACAGAAAGCTCTTGATCTGTCTCATGAATTCATTCTAAGGAGTCTTGGACTATTATGTCCAGCACCGTAGCGGGCTCCGGCAAAGCCCGCTTCGGTTCACGGCAGTTGGGCGCACGCACAACTTGCGGCACACGCACAACGCCAGTCACAAAGCCAGGACGATGTTCATCGGACGACGCAATGTTTTGCTGCTGGCGTTCAGCCAGGCGGCCACGCTGTCGGCGATCATGATGTCGATGGCGCTCGCCGCCATCCTCGGCGCCAACCTGGCACCCGACAAGGGCCTGGCAACGCTGCCGATCACGGCGATGGTGATCGGCACCGCACTCGCCTCGCTGCCTGCAGCGCACCTGATGCGCAGAATCGGCCGCCGGATGGGCTTCCTGATCGGCGCGGTGTTGGGGCTCGCAGGCAGCTTGCTGGCTGCCTTCGCCCTGCATCGAAGCTCGTTCGCGCTTTTCGTCCTCGGCCACCTGCTGCTGGGCAGTTATCAGGGTTTCGCCAACTACTATCGTTTCGCGGCCGTTGAGACCACCGACGCGGCCCATGCCAGCCGCGCGATCTCGTGGGTCATTGCGGGAGGCGTCGTCGCGGCCTTCCTCGGGCCGCAACTGGGCCAGTGGGGCCGCGACTGGTTCGCGGGCGACCGCTTCGTGGGTTCCTACCTGGCCCAGGGTGCACTCGGCTTGGTGGCCCTGGCGCTGTTGTCGCAGGTGCGCTTGCCGCCGGTGGAGGTTGTTGCTGCAGGCATCGCACGCCCCCTGCGCGAGATCCTGGCCCAGCCAGCACTGCGTGCTTCGGTCTTGGGCGCTGCGGTGGGCTACACGGTGATGGTCATGGTCATGACGGCCACGCCGCTGGCCATGCTGGGCTGCGGACTGCCCGCAGCGAACGTGACGCCGGTGATCCAGTGGCATGTGGTCGGCATGTTCGCACCATCGTTCTTCACCGGGACCCGCGGCATCGCAGTGGCGCCACACACAGGCGGCCGTCTCGAAGGTTGCTTGCGAAGTGCAAACGCACTACACTTATTGTGCGTTTGCACAGATACTGGAGATTGAATCATGACGGCACTTGCATCAGCTGCAGTCCAGCATCTGCCTCCACGGCCAGCGGGGTCGCTTGTCGAGTGGGCCAGCGCGATCAACGGGCTGGCCGTGAGGGCCGAGAGTGCACGCAAGAGCTCCGACCGGTCAGGGCGCGGGGCTACCGGGCGCAGCGGCGGGCTGCTGTTGACGGGCGGCGACCTGTTTCCGGGCACCGGCCAACCCCACGTCCCCGGCGTTGAGGCGTACGGATGCCGCATGGCGCCCGAAGTTGCGGAGCATCTGGTCGCCGACGGTCTCGACCCGGATTTCCTGGGCGAGATCGCGGGCCTCAGCGGGCTCGATTCGCGCGACGTGCTGGATTTCGCGGGCATCGACCGGACGACGGTCAGCCGCCGCAAGGCCAGTGGTTCGGCGTTGCCCCAGGATGCCGCCGTCAAAGCTCTGCAGATCACGGATCTGCTGACCCAGGCCACCGAGGTCTTCGGCTCGCCGGCTCAGGCGTCGACGTGGCTGACCAGGCCGCACCCGTCGCTGGATGGCGAGACCCCGCTGAAGCGTGCGCGCACGCCGTGGGGCATGAGCAAGGTTCAGTCGATACTCGTCGCGCTGCGTTACGGCGCCGCCGCTTGAGCATCACTGTCTTCCGCATCGGCCTGGCCGTTGCACAGACGGTTGTCGATCAAGCCTATGGCTCGGCACTGGCGTCAGGCCGCTGGCACAGTCTGCGCACGGGCGCCGCGTCGCGCCGCGTGATCTACTGCGCCGGGACCCGGGCACTCGCGCAACTCGAGAAGCGCGTGCACGCGAACGGCATCGCGCCGGTCGGGCAGGCCCTGTTCAGACTCGAGCTGCCTGACGGGCTGGTGGTCTCGACCGCGCTGGCGGCCGGCCTGCCCGACAACTGGCGCGACAGCGAGGCCGTGACCCAAGCGTTTGGCGACCGGTGGCTTGATACGTGCGCCGAACTTGCACTCTGGGTTCCTTCCTACGTTGAGCCCGCCGAACACAACCTGCTCATCAATGCCCTGCATCCCAGGCTCTCGGAAGTCGAGCTGGTGAAGGAGCGCGATCCGTTCGAGTTCGACCCTCGACTGGCGTAGCCAGCGCATGGACAGGCGGCGACCACGACCGAGTCTCGAACCCTCCCGCCAAGGACGCGGCAGCCGCAGAATCAGGCGCCGGCGTCATTCTGGGGAAGTTCCCCGCAGCCAGCGCGAACTCGCAGCGCCCCACCGTCCTCCAGCGCGACGGGGCGAGCGGGCGCAGGCGCAACTCGGCCTGATTCCAGCTTGATTCAAGGATCTTGATCCGCCGGGAGGCGGCGACCATGTGGCCGGCGTCGACCATCGTCAATACTGACGCTGCGGCGGATCGCATGGATGCGGCAGGGGGGACGTGGCGGCACTTCCGGGAGACCGCGAGCTGGCGACCGGCCGGCGCTGCGCCGGTTGCGTTGGGTTCGCGCCCGTCCGCGCACGCCGCTCAGGGCGCTGTGCGCAGCCTGATCGTGCCGACGGCCTGGTGCGCGGGCACCACGAGCGACAGGAATTCGTCGCAGACCTGGTTCCAGTCGAACCGCAGCGCACGCGCACGTGCCGCGTTGCGCGAAAGCTCCAGCGCTTGCAGCGCGGCCACGCGCAGGTCTT
>JAGWTP010000181.1 GCA_028868895.1 Burkholderiales bacterium | reverse complement strand
GCCACGCAGCAGAACGCCGCGCTGGTCGAAGAAAGTGCCGCCGCCGCGGAGAGCCTGCGCGATCAGGCGCAGCAGCTGGTGCAGGCGGTGGCGGTGTTCAAGCTGGACCGGCGCGAGTCGCCGCAGCCGCTGGGTGCCCCGGTGGCCACGCGCCGCACCGATGCCGCGCCGGCCAGCCCGCCGGCCGTGGAGCGGCGCAGCCCGAACCGCGCGAAGAACATCGCCCGGCCGCAGTTCGGCGCCAAGCCGGCGGCCCGGCTCGAAGCACCCACGCTGACCGACCCGGTCCGGCTGGGCAAGAGCGGCACTGACGACGAGTGGACGAGCTTCTGACGCGGCACCGCTTGCCACCCGATATTCACCCCCACCGAAAGGAACTCACCATGTCGAATCAGATTGCCGCCCATACCCTCGCCGCACTGCTGTGCACCGGCCTCGCCACTGCCGCCCACGCCACAGAACAATTCGCCACCGCTGCAGAAGCAACCGCGATGGTCCAGAGAGGCGCGGCGTTCATCAAGGCCAATGGCAAGGACAAGGGTTACGCCGAGATCAACAACAAGGCCGGCCAATTCGTCGACCGCGACCTCTACCTCACCGTGTACGGCTTGGATGGCACGGTGCGCGCCCATGGTGCGAACGCGAAGATGGTCGGCAAGAACCTCATCGATCTGAAAGACATCGACGGCAAGCCGTTCGTCAAGGAACGCGTGGATCTGGCCAAGACCCACGCCTCGTTCTGGCAGGACTACAAGTTCACCGACCCGCTGTCCAAGAAGATCGAGCCCAAGCGCATGTATTGCGAGAAGCTCGACGATTCCGTGGTCTGCGGCGGCATCTACAAGCGCTGAAGCGCCAACTCGATCGCCGCACGGAGCGCACCCGCGGTTCGGGTGGCGCCGGCCTGCTGCATGCCCCGAACGGAGAGACGATGAAGATACGCCGCAAAATGCTCCTGGTGCCCCTGCTCGCGGTGTGCACTTTGGGTGCCGTCGTGGGTCTGGCCTACCGCGGGCTTGTTCACCAGCAAGCGGCGATGCAGCAGATCGGCAGCGAGCAGTTCGCGGCCGGCCTTCTGGCCACCAGCGCGCGGGCGCAGGCGGCCGAGATTCACTCATCCGTCTATCGACTGATGACCTGGATCGCCAACCTCGACGACGCGAAGCTCAAGGCCCAACAGCAAGACATCAATGCGCAGCTGGCACAGGTCGCACAAAAGCTTCAAGTCCTGGCGAGCTCGGCTTCCACTGGCGACCGCGGCAAGATCACCGACATCACGGCGACGCTCGCGAAATACCAGAAGCTGGTGGCCGACGCGATCGACCTGTCTTCGGTCGACGTCAACACCGGCACCGCCGCAATGCAGTCGGCCGACGCGCAGTACCGGGTGCTCGGGGGCCAGCTCGAGGCACAGGTGGCGCGACAGACCGCCTCGGTCAAGCTCGCCACCGAGCAGGCCGGCGCTGCCGCCCAGCGCGCCGCACTCTGGCTGGCGCTCATCGGCGGGCTCGCTTCGATCGGCCTGATCGTCGTGTCGCTCGCCATCGCCCGACGGCTCGTGCGGCCGATCGAACAGGCCGTCGACGCCGCCCAACTGATGGCGAACGGTGATCTGACCGTGACACTGAACGCACAGGGCGACGATGAGGCCGCGGACCTGATGCGTGCCCTCGCGGCCATGAAAGACAACCTGGCGCGCATCTTCCTCACCGTGCGCCAGAACGCCGACAGCGTGGCCACCGCCAGCGCCCAGATCGCGCAAGGCAACCAGGACCTGAGCCAGCGCACCGAGCAGCAGGCGTCGGCGCTCGAAGAGACCGCCGCCTCGATGGAGCAGCTCAGCTCCACCGTGCGCCAGAACGCCGACAACGCCAAGCAAGCCAACCAGCTCGCGCTGGGTGCGAGCACCGTGGCGATCAAGGGCGGCGACGTGGTGGGCCGCGCGGTGGACACCATGAAGGGCATCAACGATTCGTCGAAGAAGATCGCCGACATCATCGGCGTGATCGACGGCATCGCGTTCCAGACCAACATCCTGGCGCTCAACGCCGCGGTGGAGGCCGCGCGGGCCGGCGAGCAGGGCCGCGGCTTCGCGGTGGTGGCCGCCGAGGTGCGCAGCCTGGCCGGGCGCTCGGCGGATGCGGCCAAGGAGATCAAGGGGCTGATCACGGCCAGCGTCGAGCGCGTCGAGCAGGGCACGGCGCTGGTGGACCAGGCCGGCGCGACGATGACCGAGGTCGTGGCCTCGATCAAGCGCGTGACCGACATCATGGGCGAGATCAGCGCGGCCAGCACCGAGCAGAGCGCCGGCGTGGCCCAGGTGGGCGAGGCGGTCGGCCAGATGGACCGGGCCACGCAGCAGAACGCCGCGCTGGTCGAAGAAAGTGCCGCCGCCGCGGAGAGCCTGCGCGATCAGGCGCAGCAGCTGGTGCAGGCGGTGGCGGTGTTCAAGCTGGACGACGCGGGCCCGACCTACGCGGCGGCGTCGGTGCATTCGGTCGCAAGCCCCAACCACCCGGCCGCACCCGTCGAGCGCCGTGGCCCGAACCGCGCGAAGAACGTGGCCCGCCCGGCGTTCGGCGCCAAGGCACGCGCCCAAGCGCCTATCGCCGCCACCGATGCACCGCCGCCCAAGAGCGGCACCGACGACGAGTGGACGAGCTTCTGATTCGGCAGTCCGAGTCGATGGTGCGCAGCATCCCTGCGGTTCTGGTCCCAAGCAACCGCCTTCCGAGGCAACCACCGACATCACGCCGACGCCGGCACTCGAAACCAGCAGGATCGCCATGCGTTTTTCCACCAAGCTTCTCGTCTACTCGATCGTGCCGGCGGTCGTGCTCGCCACCGCGGCGCTGATCGGTGTCGGCGCCAACCGGGGCGCCGAGCGGCGCTTCTCGGAGTTCTTCGAGCACCAGCAGGTGCAGGATCGCGCGATCAACGACATGTACGCGCAAGGCCTTCAAATGGGACAGGCGCTGCGCAATATCGTGCTCGACCCTTCGAACCCACGGGCGGTCGAGAATCTTCAGGCATCGACTCGCGACTACGAAGCGGCGGCCACGGCCGCAACGAAGTCGTCGCCGAATCCCGAGACTGCAGCGGTACTGTCGGAAGTCGCGCGTATCCGCGTCCGGCAGCGAAAGGCGCAGCAGCAAGTGCTCGATCTCCTGAAGAGCGACAGCGCTGCTGCGGTGGCATTCTTGAACAAGGAAGAAACACCCGCCTGGCGCGAGATGCGCTTGCGCCTGCTCGAGCTGGGCAAGAGATCACGAGCCGAGTTGCGGGCTTCGCGCGACGAGGCACTCACCGAGACGCGACGTTCGGCCGCACTGGGACTGCTCTTCACCGTCGCAGGCCTGGCGCTTGCCGGCGTCTTCCCATGGATGATGCGGCGCGTGCTCTTGCGCGATCTGGGCGGCGAGCCCGACGCGGCGCGCGATCTGGTCAGGGCCATCGGCGATGGCGATTTGACGCGCAAGGTTCCGCTGCGTGCCGCTGACGAGACCAGTCTGCTCGCCCATCTCTCGCACATGCGCCGGCGCCTCGCCCAAACCATGCACGACTTGCGCGCCACCGCCGACGCAGTGGGCACCGCGAGCCGTGAGATCGCGCAAGGCAACCAGGACCTGAGCCAACGCACCGAGCAGCAGGCGTCGGCGCTCGAAGAGACCGCCGCCTCGATGGAGCAGCTCAGCTCCACCGTGCGCCAGAACGCCGACAACGCC
>JAGWTP010000082.1 GCA_028868895.1 Burkholderiales bacterium | reverse complement strand
AGATGAACGTCGGCGTCTTGATGTGCGAATTGTTGGTGTTGTTCACGTCGTTGCGCGGGCTGTTGAAGTTGCCCAGCACGAACTTGTATTCCCAGGTGTCGCGCAGCAAGTCCAGGCCCACGCCGGTATAGAAGGTACCGGCCGTGTAATCGAACAGCATGTTGCGCGTGATCGTGTGGTTCTGATTCAGCGTGGTGTTCGAAGCGGTGGTGCTGAAGTACGAGTCATAGCCCGAGAAATCGGGCATCTGGCCAACCATCAGTCGGGTCTGTGCATCTGCCAGTGGAATCGATGCCGACGCCTCGTGAACGATGTTGCCGACGTTGTACTGCGAACCCGCCGACTTGCTCGGAGCCAGCGTCAGACGGAACTTGGTGCCGCCGTCGAGTTCCTTCTGGAAGTCGATCCAACCCAGGCCGAAGTAGCCGTTGTCGTAGCTGTAGGACTCACCGCTGCCGTTCAAACTGGTGAAGTTGTTCAGGAAGCTGAACGAACTGGTGTTCTTGGCCCGGCTGTAGATGTACGCGGGATCGAGACCCGCGCTGACCTTGAAGTTGCTGAAGCCCGAGGCCGCCTTCTGATCTTCCAAGGCCTCCGCCTTGGTCTTGACGCGATAGAACTCGCTCTTGTCGATCGGGCCGCCGGCGTCGTCGAGCGCCTTGGCCTGGACTTCGAGTTGCTCGACGCGTGCCTTCAGGTCGGCGATCTCCTTCTTCAGGTCGTCGGCGCTTTGCGCATGGGCGCTGGGCACCATCGCGAGTTGGACGGCGATCGCCATCGCGCTCAAGGCGGCTTTGTCTAGGCCGCGGGTCGTGAACTTCATGCTGCGCTCCTGTTGGATGGGTTGCGGTGAGAAAGGGGGATCAGCTGGCGGTGGCGCCGGCCATGGCTTCGCGGTAGGCGAGCGCCTGGTCGCGTTCGCGGCGGCGCTCCTGGTGGGCCATCCAGAGGCTGGCACCCAGCACGCCGATCGACACGATGCCCACGGTCAGGCTGGCGATGACGTTGACCGACGGGTTCAGGCCGAGACGGGCACGCGAGAAGATGACGATGGGCAGCGTGGTCGAGCCCGGGCCGGAGAGGAAGGCCGAGGTCACGACGTCATCCAGCGACAAGGTGAGCGTCAGCAACCAGGACGACATCATGGCCTGGGCGATCATCGGCAAGGTCACCAGGTAAAAGACCTGGAAGGGCCGGGCGCCCAGATCCATCGCGGCCTCTTCGAGCGAGGTGTCCATCTCCAGCAGACGCGAATTGATCACCACCGCGGCATAGGACGCGAAGATCGAGGTGTGGCCGATCCAGATCGTGAGCAGGCCCTTCTCGATCGGCAGATGCAGGTTCTGCAGCGCGACGAAGAACAGCAGCAGCGACAGGCCGGTGATCACCTCGGGCACCACCAGCGGCGCGTTGATGTGGGCGATGAACAGCGTGCGCCCCCGGAACACCTTGTACTTGGCCATCGCCATGCCGGCCATCGTGCCCAGGATCACCGAGCTGGTGGCGGTCAGCAGCGCCAGCTTCAGCGACAGCGAGAACGCGTCGAGCACCTCGGTGTCGTGCAGGATGTCGGCGTACCAGCGCAACGAGAAGCCGGCCCACAGCGTGACCATCTTCGAGCCGTTGAACGAGTAGAAGATCAGCCACGCGATCGGGGCGTAGAGAAAGAAGTAGCCGCCGAGCAGCCAGGCACGGCCGAAGCGCGAATTCATGCCTTGCTCCCAGTGGTCGCGCCTTCGGCTTCGTTCTGGTACTTGTTGAAGATCATCAACGGGATCAGGATCAGCACGACCATCGAGACCGCGACGGCCGAGGCCATCGGCCAGTCGTTGTTCGAGAAGAACTCGTCCCAGAGCACCCGGCCGATCATCAGTGTGGACGGGCCGCCCAGCAGTTCGGGGATCACGTACTCGCCCAGGCTCGGAATGAACACGAGCATCGAGCCGGCAATGATTCCCGACTTGGACAGCGGCACCGTGACGAGCCAGAACGCCTTCCACGGCGTGGCCCCGAGGTCGTTGGCCGCCTCGAGCAGGCGCAGGTCCATCTTCACCAGGTTCGAGTACAGCGGCAGGATCATGAACGGCACGTAGGTGTAGACCATGCCGGTCATCATCGAGAACGACGTGTACATCATCTTCACCGGGCCGTCGTGCAGGTGCAGCGCGATGATCAGGTCGTTGATGATTCCGTGGTCGTCGAGCAGGCCGCGCCAGGCGTACACGCGCAGCAGGTACGAGGTCCAGAACGGCAGCGACACCAGCATCAGCAGGGCAGGGCGCCAGGCGGTCGGCGAGCGCGCCATGAAATAGGCGAACGGGTAGCCGATGAACAGGCAGATGGCGGTGTTGAGCGCGGCGAACTTGATCGACGACCAGTAGGTCTCGATGTACAGCGGGTCCGAGGTCAGGAAGATGTAGTTGGAAATCTTGACCTTCAGATTGATCACGCCATCGACATAGGTCAGCAGGTCGGTGAACCGGATGCCCTCCATGTCGGACAGGCTGATGCGCAGCACGACCAGGAACGGCAGTGAAAAGAACAGCAGCAGAAACAGGTAGGGCGTGCCGATCACGAAACGGCGACCACGCCGCTGTTTGCGCTCGGCGATCGACATCGGAGTGACTTGAGCCATGTGGATTGGTCCTTGCGCTGCGGTCAGGCGGCCAGCACCACGATCGACTGCGGCGTGATGGTCGCGACCACTTCTGCGCCGATCTCGAGCAGGCCGCCGTGGCGATCGGCGTTGGGCACCGACACTTGCAGCTTCATGCCGGAGGCAAGCTGCACGCGGTACAGCGAAGAGCTGCCGAAGTACGCGCGCTCGACCACCGAGCCGCCGAATGCGTTGTAGGGCGGCAGCGCGACGGCCGGGTCGCGCGGTTCGAGTTCGATCTTCTCGGGCCGCACCGCCACGCTCATCGGCATGCCTTCGACGCCGGTCACACCATGGCCGATGTAGAAGCTGCCATGCGCCGACGCGATCGTGCAATGGTCGGGCTGGTCTTCGACCAGCGTGCCGTCGAACAGGTTGACGTTGCCGATGAAGTCGGCGACGAATCGATTGCTGGGGGTTTCGTAGATGTCCTGCGGCGCGCCGACCTGCAGGAACTTGCCGGCGCTCATCACCGCGATGCGGTCGGCCATGGTCATGGCCTCTTCCTGGTCGTGCGTGACCATCACGCAGGTGACGCCGACGCGCTTGATGATGTTCTTCAGCTCGAACTGGGTCTGCTCGCGCAGCTTGCGGTCGAGCGCGCCGAGCGGCTCGTCGAGCAGCAGCAGCTTGGGCTCGAGCGCCAGGCTGCGCGCGAGTGCGACGCGCTGCTGCTGGCCGCCGGAAAGCTGGTGCGGCTTGCGCTTCACGTAGGGCTTGAGCTGCACGAGCGTGAGCATGGCGTCGACGCGTGCCGCGACCTTGTCTTTGGGCAGGCCCTGGCGCTTCAGGCCGAACGCGACGTTCTCGGTCACCGTCAGGTGCGGGAACAGCGCGTACGACTGGAACATCATGTTGATCGGGCGCACGTAGGGCGGCATGCGCGAGATGTCTTCGCCTTCGAGAAAAATGCCGCCTTCGGTCGGGGTCTCGAAGCCGGCCAGCATGCGCAGCAAGGTCGACTTGCCGCAACCCGATGAGCCCAGCAGCGCGAAGATCTCGCCTTGCTCGATGTCGATCGACACCTCATCGACGGCAGCGAGGCCGTCGAAGCGCTTGGTCAGCTTGTCGATGCGCAGGAACGGCTTGTGGGACGTGCGGGTTGGGTCCATGCGGGCCTCGCCGCTGGGGCGGCTGGAAATGATGAGACGGGGGACAGGCGCTCCGGCCGCCAGGCGGGCCGGAGCGAAAGCAGCTTCGGAACGGATCAGAGGCCGGTCTTGAACGTCGTGTACAGACGCGTGCGCAGGCGACGGATGTCGTTGTTGACCATGTTGGGCGGAACCATCTTCGCGAGATCGGCACCTTGCAGGAACACCGCGTGGTTGGCGACGATCTCAGGCTTGACCAGCTTGTCGGACGCGCGTACCGGGTTCGCGTAGAACACCTTGTCGACCATGCCGGCCTGTGTTTCGGGTTTCAGGATGAAGTTGATCCACTTGTAGGCGTTGTCGACGTGCTCGGCGTCCGCCGGGATCGCCATGGTGTCGAAGAACAGCACCGCGCCGGTCTTGGGGATCAGGATCTCGATGTGCTGGCCGTTCTTGGCCTCCTTGGCGCGCTGCGCGGCGATGCCGATGTCGCCGTTCCAGCCCAGCGACAGGCACAGATTGCCGGACGCCAGTTCGTTGATGTAGCCCGACGACGAGAACAGTGTGATGTCGGGGCGGATCGCGCTGAGCATCTTGGCGGCCGCGGCGTAGTCGGCGCTGTCCTTGCTGTACGGGTCCTTGCCGATGTAGCGCAGCGCCGCCGGGAAGATCTCGTCGCCCGAGTCGAGCACGGAAATGCCGCAGCTCTTGAGCTTGTTGGCGTACTCGGGCTTGAAGATCAGGTCCCAGGCGTTGTCGGGCATCGGCAGGCTGCCCAGGGCGGCCTTGACCTTGTCGACGTTGATGCCCACCGTCGTCATGCCCCACATCCATGGCACCAGGTACTGGTTGCCCGGGTCCATCGTGGCGAGCTGCTTCATGACCCACGGGTCGAGGTTCTTGTAGTTGGGGATCTTGCTCTTGTCGAGCTTCTGGAACAGGCCACCTTCGATCTGGATCTTGGCCCAGTTCGAAGACGGCACGACGATGTCGTAACCGGTGCGCCCGGCGACCAGCTTGGCGTGCAGCGTTTCGTTCGAATCGAAGGTGTCGTAGCGCACCTTGATGCCGGTTTCCTTCTCGAAGTCGGCAATCGTCGTGTCGCCGATGTAGTCGGACCAGTTGTAGACATTGAGTTTGCCTTGCGCGGCGGCGAGGGTCGAGGCGGCGCTCAGTGCGAGCAACGCGCCGAGTTTGCGCAGGCGCGCGAGAGTACGGACGGAAGCTTGTTTCATTGGAGTCCTTATCACGGTTGGATGGTCAAGGGCACGAAAGTTGAATCCGGGAGACCGATGCGCGCAACCGGGTGTGTGGTGGCTGCACGCGCCAGCGGCAAGTCTAGGTTCGGGAAGGTCTCCGCAGCATCCGGAGATGTCATAGGGGGGCGCAGTGACTTAGCAATTTCGAAGCCAGCGCTTTCAGAGCCAGCCGTTGCGCCGCACGTCGGCCAGCGTCAGGTCCAGGCAGTGCCGGATCAGCGTGATCATCTCGTCGATCTGGGCGCGCGTGATCACCAGCGGCGGCGCGATGATCATGCGGTCGCCGACGGCGCGCATGATCAGCCCGCTGGCAAAGCAGTGGCCGCGGCACAGCATGCCGATCTCCAATGCGGAGTCGAAGGGCCGGCCGCTTGGCTTGTCCTTGACGATCTGCAGCGCGGCCATCAGCCCGCAGCTCTGCACTTCGCCCACCAGCGGGTGCTCGGCGAGTGCCGCGAACTGCGCGGCCAGGTACGGGCCGGTGTCGTCGTGCACGCGTTCGACCAGGCCTTCGCGCTGGATCAGGCGGATGTTGGCCAGCGCCACCGCGCACGCCACCGGATGGCCCGAGTAGGTGTAGCCGTGGTTGAACTCGCCACCCTGTTCGATCAGCACCTTGGCGATGCGCTCGCCGACCATCACGCCGCCGAGCGGCACGTAGCCCGAGGTCACGCCCTTGGCGAAGGTCATCAGGTCGGGCTTGAAGCCGAAGCGCTCGCAGCCGAACCAGTGGCCGGTGCGGCCGAAGCCGCAGATCACCTCGTCGGAGACGAGCAGCACACCGTATTTGTCGCAGATGCACTGGACCTCGGGCCAGTAGGTCTCGGGCGGCACGATCACGCCACCGGCGCCTTGCACCGGCTCGCCGATGAATGCAGCGACCTTGTCGGCGCCGATCTCGAGGATCTTCGCTTCGAGCCAGCCGGCGGCGGTGAGGCCGAAGGCGTCGCGGCTGGCCTTCTCGGCCGCCGGCGACAGCGGCGCCGGCTGCGCGCCGCGGCCGAGCTCGAACCAGAACGGCTGCTCGATGTGCGTGATGCCCGGGATCGGCAACCCGCCCTGCGCGTGCATGCCGCTCATGCCGCCGAGCGAGGCGCCGGCCATCGTCGAGCCGTGGTAGGCGTTGTGGCGGCTGATGATGACGCTGCGTTCGGGCTGGCCGAGCAGGTCCCAGTAGCGGCGCACCATGCGCACGACGGTGTCGTTGCCCTCGGAGCCCGAGCCCGAGAAGAACACGTGCTGGAACTGCGGCGGGCTCACCTGCGCGAGCAGCTCGGCGAGTTCGATCGCCGGCGGCGTCGCGGTCTGGAAGAAGCTGTTGTAGAACGGCAGCTCGGTCATTTGGCGGGTCGCGGCTTCGATCAGCTCGGTGCGGCCGTAGCCGACGTTGACGCACCACAGCCCCGACATCGCGTCGAGGATCTTGTGGCCGTCGCTGTCCCAGAGGTAGATGTTGTCGCCGCGCGTGATCACTCGCGAACCCTTGTGGGCGAGCGACTTGAAGTCGGTGAACGGATGCAGGTAGTGCGCCGCGTCGGCGGCCTGCCAGTCTTGCGTGCTGCGCACTGCCGCTGCGGATTTCAGGATGGCGTTCATGGCGTGTTCCGTGAATGGGGTGCGAAGGTCAGACGTGCAGCAGCAGGTGCTCGCGCTCCCACGGCGAGATGACCTTCATGAACTCGTCGTGCTCGATTTCCTTGACCTCGGAGTACACGGTGATGAACTCCTTGCCGAGCACGTCGTGCAGGTCCTTGGCTTCGGCCAGCCAGCCGAGCGCTTCGCTGAGCGAGCGCGGCAGCTCGAACGCCGACAGGTAGGCGTCACCCTTGCATTCGGGCGCGGGCTCGATCCGGTTCTTCATGCCGAGGTAGCCGCAGGCGAGCGTGGCGGCGAGCGCGACGTAGGGGTTCGCGTCGGCACCGATCACGCGGTTTTCGATACGCCGCGCCGCGGGTGTGGCCACCGGCGAGCGAATGCCCACGGTGCGGTTGTCGCTGCCCCACTGGATGTTGATCGGCGCGGCCTTGCCGCGCACCAGCCGGCGGTAGGAGTTGACGTAGGGCGCGAACAGCGCCATCGCAGCCGGCGTGTACTTCTGCAGCCCGCCGATGTACCAGTAGAACTCCTTGCTCGGCGAGCCGTCCTCGTTGCTGAAGATGTTCTTGCCGGTCGCCTTGTTGAGGATGCTCTGGTGCACGTGCATCGCGCTGCCCGGCTCGCCGGCGATCGGCTTGGCCATGAAGGTGGCGAACATGTCGTGCCGCATCGCGGCCTCGCGCACCGTGCGCTTGAAGAAGAACACCTCGTCGGCCAGGCCCAGCGGGTGGGCGTGGAAGAAGTTGATCTCCATCTGGCCGGCACCGACCTCGTGGATCAGCGTGTCCACGTTCAGCTCCATCTTCTCGCAGTAGTCGTAGACGTCTTCGAACAGCGGGTCGAATTCGTTGACGGCGTCGATCGAGTAGGCCTGGCGCGAAGTCTCGGCGCGGCCGCTGCGGCCGATCGGCGGCTTCAGCGGCACGTCGGGGTCGGTGTTGCGCGCCACCAGGTAGAACTCGACCTCGGGCGCGACCACCGGCTCCCAGCCTTCGGCGGCGTACAGGTCGCAGACCCGGCGCAGCACCGAGCGCGGCGCGAACGGCACGAGTTTGCCGTCGCGGTCGTAGCAGTCGTGGATGACCTGCGCGGTCGGGTCGGCGGCCCAGGGCACGATGCGCACCGTGGCCGGGTCGGGCTGCAGGTGCATGTCCTGGTCGGTCGGCTTGATGACGTCGTAGTACGGGCCTTCCTCGGGGAACTCGCCGGTCACGCCCATCGCGACGATCGCTTCGGGCAGCCGCATGCCGCGGTCCTCGGTGAACTTTTCGCGCGGCAGGATCTTGCCGCGGGCCACACCGGTCAGGTCGGGCACCAGGCACTCGATCTCGGTGACGCGCCGCTCGTTCAACCAGTTCTCTAGGTCGCTGAATGTGAAATTGTTCTTGTCGATCATGGGTCACCTGGGCAGGTTGGGCGCGACGGTGTCGGGTTGACGTGCGGCGCGCCGAGATTCGTTGTTCGCGGGGGCTGTGGGATCCGCCGCGTGCGCTGTGCAAATCCTTGCAATATGCGCACCACCTATCGATCGGGGTCGGGCTCGCGGTGCAGGGCTCGATGCCGGTCGCGGAAGGCCTCGCAGGCGGCCCCGAAGGCCTTGAACAACCGGATCGACACCGGGTTGCTCGCGGCCTGCCATTCGGGGTGCCATTGCACCGCCAGGTTGAAGCCACGCGCCTGCGCGACCGAGAACCCTTCGACCAGGCCGTCGGGCGCAAGCGCCTCGACGCGCAGCCCCGGTGCGAGCCGGTTCACGCCCTGGCCATGCACCGAATTGACGCGGATCTGCGGCAATTCGGGCAGGTCGCCGAGCACGGCGGCGAGCACACCGCCGCGTTGCACGGTGATCTCGTGCGCCAGGCCGTACTGCACGTCGGCCGGCGCGTCCTTGGGGGCGCGGTGGTCGTGCTGACCAGGAACGTCCTGGACCGCCTGATGCAGTGTGCCGCCGAGCGCCACATTGGTTTCCTGGAAGCCACGGCAGATCGCGAACAGCGGCATGCCGCGGGCGAGGACCTGCGGAATCAGCGGCAAGGTCCAGTCGTCGCGCTCGGGGTCGAGCGGCAACGTGGGGTCGAGCACGTCTTCGCCGAAATGGCGCGGGTGCACGTTCGAGGGCGAGCCGGTGAGCAGCACGCCATCGGCGAGGTCGAGCAGCGCGTCGAACTCGTCGGCCCGCGCGGTCGGCACGATCAGCGGCAGGCAGCCGGCCAGGCGCACCGCATCGACGTACTTCTGGCCGGCGATGTGGAACGGGTGCTGCCCGATCATGCGGTTGCAGGCCGGCACCAGCACGACCGGCTTGCGCGGCGCGGTCGTGGAGCCCGACGGCATCACGTCTGGCGCGGTCACAGCATGTCCCTCAGTCGGTAATACGCCATGCCGGCCATCAGCGCCGGCGTGCGCAGCAGGCGCCCGCCAGGGAACGGGCGGTGGCGAAGCCGCGCAAAGGTGTCGAAGCGCTCGGCGTCGCCGGCGATGGCCTCGGCCACGAGCCGCCCGGCCAGGCCGGTGAGCGCCAGCCCGTGACCGGAAAAGCCTTGCAGGTAGTACACGTTCGGCTGCGCGTGGGCGGTGCCTGCCGACCCGTTCGCCGCGCCCGGCAGCGGCAGGCGTCCGAAGTCGGGCGCGCGGTTCATCGAGATGTCGACGAAGCCACCCCAGGCGTACTCGATCTTCGTGTTCGCCAGTTGCGGGAAGGTGTTGGCCATGCGCCTCTGCATGCTCGCGGCCAGGTTCGGCGGCGTGGCCGTGCTGTAGCTGACGCGCCCGCCGTAGAGCAGGCGGTGGTCGGCGGTGGTGCGGAAATAGTCGAGCACGAAGTTGGTGTCGCACACCGCTGACTGCGACGGGATCAGCGAGCGCGCAAGTTCGGCGCCCAGCGGTTCGGAGGCGACGATGTACGTGCCCACCGGCATGATGCGTTTTTCGATCAGCGGCGCAATGCCCTTGAGGTAGACATTGCCCGCCAGCAGCACGTGCGAGGCCCGCACCGAGCCGCTCGCGGTGCGCAGCCGCACGCTCGGGCCCGGTTCCATGGTCGTGACCGCAGAGTTCTCGTAAATGCGCACGCCGAGTTCGGCGGCCGCGCGCGCCAGCCCGAGGCTGTACTTGAGCGGGTGCAGGTGGCCGCCGAGTGGATCGTGCACGCCACTGTGAAAACGCGGGCTGGCGATCCACTGCGGCATGTCGGCGGGCGCGATCCAGTGGGTCTGGTAGTCGTAGTGGCGCTGCATGTGGGCGCGCCAGTCTTGCAACTCGCGCGCCTTGCGGGCGTTGACGGCCAGGCTGAGATAGCCGCTGCGCCAGTCGCAGTCGATGCCGAAGCGCTCGCGGCGTTCGCCGATCAGGCGCAGCGCCTCGATCGTCATGTCCCAGATGCGGCGCGACTCGGCCAAGCCGAGTTGCTGCTCGATCACCGCCTGGTCGCAGGCCAGTCCGGCGATGACCTGGCCGCCGTTGCGCCCCGAAGCACCCCAGCCGACCTGCTGCGCTTCGAGCAGCACGACGCTGTAGCCGCGCTGCGCGAGTTCGATCGCCGCCGACAGCCCGGCCAGGCCGCCGCCCACCACCGCCACATCGCAGTCGAGGTTCGATTGCAATGGCGCATGACCCGCGCCACGCGGCGCGGTGGCCACGTAGTAGGAGTTCTTCGTCAGTTGCTGGTCGACGCTGAGCAGGGTCATAAACGGTGTGCGCTAGGCAAGCCTTTTCGAGAGTGGATGAACGCGGCGGGATGGTTGCGGTTGCGCGCGGTCAGGCGCCGGACTTCAGCACATCGGCGATGGTGCTGACGATCTGGTCGATGTGCGCGCTTTCGACGATCAGCGGCGGCGACAGCGCGATCGTGTCGCCGGTGGTGCGGATCATCACGCCGCGCTCCCAGCATGCGAGGAACACGTCGAAGGCGCGCTTGCCGGGTTGCCCGGCGATCGGCTCGAGTTCGATGCCACCGACCAGACCGATGTTGCGCACGTCGATCACGTGCGGCAGGCCCTTGAGCGAATGCAGTGCGTTCTCGAACACCGGCGCCATCGTCGCGCCGCGCGTCAGCAGGCCTTCTTCGGCGTAGGTGTCGAGCGTGCCCAGCGCGGCGGCGCAGGCCAGCGGGTGCGCCGAGTACGTGTAGCCGTGCGGGAACTCGATCAGGTGCTCCGGGCCGGTCATGAAGGCGTCGTGGATGTGCTGCTTGACGAACACCGCACCCATCGGCACGCAGCCGTTGGTGATGCCCTTGGCCACCGTCATCAGGTCGGGCGTCACGCCGAAGTGCGTGGCCGCGAACGGCGCGCCGAGCCGGCCGAAACCGGTGATCACTTCGTCGAAGATCAGCAGGATGCCGTGCTTGTCGCAGATCGAGCGCAGCCGCTGCAGGTAGCCCTTGGGCGGCAGCAGCACGCCGGTGGAGCCGGCGACCGGCTCGACGATCACCGCGGCGATGGTCGAGGCGTCGTGCAGCGCGACCAGGCGCTCGAGGTCGTCGGCCAGCTCGGCGCCGTGCTCGGGCGTGCCGCGCGAGTAGGCGTTGCGCGTGAGGTCGTGGGTGTGGCGCAGGTGGTCGGCGCCGGGCAGCAGCGGACCGAACGACTTGCGGTTGCCGACGATGCCGCCGACCGAGATGCCACCGAAGTTGACGCCGTGGTAGCCGCGCTCGCGGCCGATCAGCCGGGTGCGGGCGCCTTCGCCGCGGGCGCGGTGGTAGCCGATCGCCATCTTCAGTGCGGTCTCGACCGCCTCGGAGCCCGAGTTCGCGAAGAACACCTTGTTCAGGCCCGTGGGCGTGATCTCGACCAGGCGTTCGGCCAGTTCGAAGGCCTTCGGGTGGCCCATGTTGAACGGCGGCGCGAAGTCCATCTCGGCCGCCTGCTCGGCGATCGCCTGGACGATCTTCGGCCGTGCGTGGCCGGCATTCACGCACCACAAACCGGCGACGGCGTCGAGGATCTGGCGGCCCTCGGGCGTCCAGTAGTGCATGCCCGAGGCCTTGGCGAGCAGGCGCGGCGCCTGCTTGAACTGGCGATTCGCGGTGAACGGCATCCAGTAGGCGTCCATCGCCTGGCGCGGCTGCGGCGTGCTGCTTGCAGTGTGTGGGGTCAACGTGGCGGGATCGTCTTTGCGCATGGCGGGTCTCCTGGGTGACCATTCACCCACCGGTGAAGTGTGCGATTCGCAGTGGGTGAAGTCTAGAGAAGGCGCGGCGCAATTTGGCTCCGCAATGGGCCGGGGTTCACCCCCGTCGCTGCAATATGATTCGAACAAAGTGACACAAATCGGAATCCGATGCGAACAATCCCTGCGGAAGCGAAACTGGATGCGATAGACCGGTCGATCCTGGCCGAATTGCAGCGCGAGGGCCGGCTCTCGAATCTGGAGCTCGCGCAGCGCGTGCATCTGTCGCCCTCGGCGTGCCTGCGCCGCGTCAAGGCGCTCGAGGACAGCGGCGTGATCGCCCAGTACGTGGCGCTGTTGAACCCGCGCGCGGTCGGCAAGCATGGCGTGAGCTTCACGATCATCAACCTCGAGGGCATGAACACGCCGCAGCTCGAAGCCTTCGAGCAGGCGGTGCGCGACCAGCCGGAGGTGCTCGACTGCTTCTATGTCGCCGGTTCGAACGACTACCTGATCCGCTTCACCTACCGCGACGCCGAAGACCTGGAACGCTTTCACTCCGACGTGCTGATGCGCCTGCCCTTCGTGGCGCGATCGAACTCGCTGCTGGTGCTGCGCACCGTGAAGAAGACGACCGCGCTTCCGTTGTGAGCCGCGCGAGTCAACGCGCGGCCTTGGCGAGTTGCCCGCACAGGTAGGTCCAGACGAAGTTCGCCGCCGCCTGGCTCGTCAGTTCGGCATGGTCGTACGGCGGCGACACCTCGACGCAATCCATGCCGACGAACGGCAGGTCGGCCAGTTCCTCGAGCAGGCTGAGCACCTGATTGCTGCTCATGCCGCCCGGCTCGGGCGTGCCGGTGCCGGGTGCATAGGCCGGGTCGAGGCAGTCGATGTCCAGGCTCAAATAGACCGGCGGGTTGCCGTGCTCGGCGAGCCGACTGCGGATGGCTGCCAGCACGGCTGCGAGTTGCGCCGGGCTCTCCAGCCCGCGCAGTTCGCGCGCCGCGAAGACCTGCCCGCCCTGATCGCTCACGTACTCGCGTGCTTCGCGCGTGCCGGACGAGCGGATGCCCAGTTGCGTGAAGCAGGCCTTGATCACCAGGCCCTCCTGCATCGCCTCGTAGACCCAGGTGCCGTGGCCGCTGGGTTCGCCGAAGTGGTCGGCCCAGGTGTCGCAATGCGCGTCGAAGTGGATCACCGCGAGCGGGCGGCCGAGCCATTTTCTGTAGGCGCGCAGCAATTCCAGCGTGATCGAATGGTCGCCGCCGAGCCAGGCCATGTGATGCGCACGAATCAGCTTTTCGACCTGCGGCGCCATCGCGGCGCGCATGCGCTCGAGGCTGGTGTTGGGCAGTGGCAGGTCGCCGGCGTCGCCCAGCTTGCCATGCGGCGACACGTTGAAAAGCGGATGGATCGCATCGCACAGCATGTGGCTGGCCTCGCGGATCGCGCGTGGGCCGAAGCGCGCACCGGGCCGGTGGGTCACCGCGCCGTCCCACGCGACGCCCGCCACCGCGAACGGCTGGCCAGGTGCCGCTGGCGCGCACTTCAAGAAGCTGTTGTTCGAGAGAAAAGCGAAGCTTGTCATCGCGTGTGTTTCGGGTTGGTGCTGCTGGCGGATCGGGGGCCGATGATACGAGTCGACCCACGACGGCCGCACCGGTCCGATGGCGCGATTCCACGATCAGGAACACTCTTTGCACATCGTGGAATGCAGTCATGCTGCACTGCGGCAATTTCTTCCATCAGCGAAAATTTGACACCGCATTGCGGAACCAGTTAGATAAGTCATTGATTTTGCTAAGCAATAAAACCAGTCTTCTATAAGACACAAGTCTTTCGAAGCGGCGTTCCGGTCGCTATTCTTGAGCCCAACAAACCCGCTCATTTAACCCCGCACCGGAGCTCACCATGACCCACCTCACCCGTGAACAACAGATCGCCGCCCTCGAGAAAGACTGGGCCGAAAACCCGCGCTGGAAGGGCATCAAGCGCGGCTACTCGGCGGCCGACGTGGTGCGCCTGCGCGGCTCGATCCACGTCGAGCACACGCTGGCACGCCGCGGTGCCGAGAAGCTCTGGAACCTGGTGAACACCGAACCGTTCGTCAATACGCTGGGCGCGCTCACGGGCAACCAGGCGATGCAGCAGGTCAAGGCCGGCCTGAAGGCGATCTACCTGTCGGGCTGGCAGGTCGCGGGTGACGCCAACTCCGCCGGTGAGATGTACCCCGACCAGTCGCTGTACCCGGTGAACTCGGTGCCGGTGGTGGTCAAGCGCATCAACAACACCTTCACGCGCGCCGACCAGATCCAGTGGTCCGAAGGCAAGAACGACATCGACTTCTTCGCGCCGATCGTGGCCGATGCCGAAGCCGGTTTCGGCGGTGTGCTCAACGCCTTCGAACTGATGAAGTCGATGATCGACGCCGGTGCCGCGGGCGTGCACTTCGAGGACCAGCTCGCCTCGGTGAAGAAGTGCGGCCACATGGGCGGCAAGGTGCTCGTGCCCACCCGTGAAGCCAACGCCAAGCTCATCGCCGCGCGTCTCGCCGCCGACGTGATGGGCGTGCCCACGCTGGTGATCGCCCGTACCGATGCCGAGGCCGCCGACCTCGTGACCAGCGACGTCGACGACAACGACAAGGGCTTCCTGACCGGCGAGCGCACCGTCGAAGGCTTTTACCGCACGACCCCGGGGCTGGAACAGGCGATCTCGCGCGGCCTGGCCTACTCTGAGTACGCCGACATGGTGTGGTGCGAAACCGGCAAGCCCGACCTGGCGTTCGCGAAGAAGTTCGCCGACGCGATCCACGCCAGGTTCCCCGGCAAGCTGCTGGCCTACAACTGCTCGCCCAGCTTCAACTGGAAGAAGAACCTCGACGACGCGACCATCGCCAAGTTCCAGCGCGAGCTCGGCGCGATGGGCTACAAGTTCCAGTTCATCACGCTGGCCGGCTTCCACAGCCTGAACTACTCGATGTTCAACCTGGCCCACGGCTACGCGCGCAACAACATGAGCGCGTTCGTCGAACTGCAGGAGGCCGAGTTCGCCGCCGCCGAGCGCGGCTTCACCGCGGTGAAGCACCAGCGCGAAGTGGGCACCGGTTACTTCGACGCCGTGACGACCACGATCGAGGCGCTGTCGTCCACCGCCGCGCTGAAGGGCTCGACCGAAGACGAACAGTTCTTCGACGCCAAGCACGGCTGACCCGCACGCCCGCGAGGCGGCCCCGCGGGGCTGCCGCAACCACCCCGGCCCGAACGCCCCTGCGCTTCGGGCTTTTTGCTGGGCGCTGCCGGTGCTATGGTCTGCATTCGACTTGCGCAACTTCGACGAGGGGCGACACCTGATGAACATCTACGACACCGGCCTGGACCGTTGCGCGGCCAACTACGTTGCGCTGTCGCCGATCGGTTTCGTCGAGCGCAGCGCCGAGGTCTTCGGTGACCTGCCTGCCGTCATCCACGGCCGCCGGCGCTACCGATGGAGCGAGCTGCGAGGGCGTTCGGCGCGCCTGGCCGCGGCGCTGCGCGCCCTGGGCATCGGGCGTGGCCACACCGTCAGCGTGATGCTGCCGAACACGCCCGAGATGATCGAGGCGCACTACGCGGTGCCGGCACTGAACGCGGTGCTGAACACGCTGAACACCCGACTCGACGCGGCACTTCTGGCCTGGCAGCTGAACCATTGCGAAGCGCAGGTGCTGATCACCGACCGCGAGTTCGCGCCGACGATGGCCGGCGCGCTGCGGCTGCTGCGCGAAGAGCACGGCCGCGAGCTGATCGTGATCGACGTGGCCGACAGCGAGTACACCGGCCCCGGCGAGCGATTGGGCACGTTCGAATACGAGGCGCTGCTTGCCGCCCACGCGCCGCTGGAGCACCTGGACGGCCCGCGCGACGAGTGGGACGCGATTGCGGTGAGCTACACCTCGGGCACCACCGGCGACCCGAAGGGCGTGGTCACGCACCACCGCGGCGCCTACCTGAATGCCGTGTGCAACGCGGCGACCTGGACCATGCCGCAGTTCCCGACCTACCTCTGGACGCTGCCGATGTTCCACTGCAACGGCTGGTGTTTTCCGTGGACCGTGGCGATGCTCGGCGGCACCCATGTGTGCCTGCGCAAGGTCGATGCGCCGACCATCCTGGCGGCGATGCGCGAGCACGGCGTCGACCACTATTGCGCCGCACCGATCGTGCACAACCTGCTGATCGCGGCAGCGCCCGAGCTGCGCGCCGGCATCACCCAGAAGGTGCGCGCGATGGTGGCCGGGGCCGCGCCTTCGGCCTCGATGATCGAGGGCATGACGCGGATCGGCTTCGACATCACGCACGTGTACGGCCTGACCGAGGTCTACGGGCCCGCGGCGGTGGCGGTGAAGCGCCCGGGATGGGCGGCGCAGCCGGTGTCGGAGCAAACCCGCCTGAACGGCCGCCAGGGCGTGCGCTACGCGTTGCAGGAGGGCATGACCGTGATGAACGCCGCCGACATGATGCCAACGCCGGCCGACGGCCAGACCATGGGCGAAATCATGTTCCGCGGCAACATCGTGATGAAGGGCTACCTGAAGAACCCGGCGGCGACCGAGAAGGCGTTCGAGGGCGGCTGGTTCCGCACTGGCGACCTGGCGGTGATGGAGCCCGATCGCTACGTGAAGATCAAGGACCGCAGCAAGGACATCATCATCTCGGGCGGCGAAAACATCAGCTCGCTGGAAGTCGAAGACGCGCTGTACCGCCACCCCGCGGTGCTGGCCTGCGCGGTGGTCGCGCGGCCCGATGCGAAGTGGGGCGAGACACCGGTGGCATTCGTCGAGTTGCGCCCCGGCGCGCAGGTCAGCGCCGCCGAGCTGGTGGCCCATTGCAAGGGCCTGCTGGCCGGCTACAAGGTGCCGCGCGAGGTGCGCTTCGAGGACATCCCGAAGACCTCGACCGGCAAGATCCAGAAGTTCGCGCTGCGCGACCGTGTGCGCGGTGCCGGCGACGAATCCTGAACGAGGCAAACCCCATGTCCACCACGACCGAAGCTGCGGTGCTGCGCTCGCGCGATGCGCGCGGCGTGATCACGCTGACCCTGAACCGGCCACAGGCCTTCAACTCGCTGTCCGAGGAACTGCTCGCGACGCTGCAGGCCGAACTCGACGCGGTGGCGGCCGACCAGACGGCACGCGTCGTCGTGCTCGCCGCGGCGGGCAGGGCGTTCTGTGCCGGGCACGACCTGAAGGAGATGCGCGCCGATCCGTCGCTCGGCTACTACCAGCGGCTGTTCGCGCAGTGCGGCGCGGTGATGCTCGCGGTGCAGCGCCTGCCGGTGCCGGTGATCGCGCGGGTGCACGGCGTCGCGACTGCGGCGGGTTGCCAGCTGGTCGCGATGTGCGATCTGGCGGTGGCCGCGAGCGGCGCGCGGTTCGCGGTCAGTGGCGTCAACCTTGGCCTCTTCTGCTCGACGCCGAGCGTGGCGCTGTCGCGCAACCTGCAGCGCAAGGCGGCGTTCGAGATGCTCGTGACCGGCGAATTCATCAGCGCGGAACAGGCGCTGGCCAAGGGGCTCGTGAACCGCGTGGTGTCGCTGGAGCAGCTCGATGCCGAGGTCGAGTCGCTGGTCGCCAGCATCGTCGCCAAGCCGCGGGCGGCGATCGCGATGGGCAAGCAACTGTTCTACCGGCAGCTCGAGACCGGCATCGAAGCCGCATACGAAGACGCGGTGCAGACGATGGCCTGCAACATGATGGACGCCAGCGCGCTCGAAGGCGTGCAGGCGTTCATCGACAAGCGCGCGCCGGACTGGCGCTGATTCTTCGCTCTCGCGCCGCGGGCATCGAGCCCGCGCCGCTCGCCGGCCGCTACGCGGGTCGATCCCCGAAGGGCCGCGAAGATGGCCCCTTCGTGGCCCGCCGGGGCCCCTCGCCCTTCGCTGCGCAGCCTACATGCCCGCGTAGTTCGGCCCGCCGCCGCCTTCGGGGGCGACCCAGACGATGTTCTGCGTCGGGTCCTTGATGTCGCAGGTCTTGCAGTGCACGCAGTTCTGCGCGTTGATCTGCAGCCGGTCGGTGTTGTCGGGGTTCTTCACGAACTCGTAGACCCCGGCCGGGCAATAGCGGCTCTCGGGCCCGGCGTACTGCGCGAGGTTGATGCGCACCGGGACGCTCGCATCCTTCAGCGTCAGGTGCGCCGGCTGGTTCTCGCCGTGGTTGGTGTTGCTGATGAACACGCTCGACAGGCGGTCGAACGTGATCTTGCCGT
>JAGWTP010000081.1 GCA_028868895.1 Burkholderiales bacterium | reverse complement strand
CTCGACAAGCTGACCGCGCTGGTGCGCGAGAGCATCGGCTACAACCAGCAGCGCGGCGACTCGGTGAAGGTGATCAACGCGCCGTTCAAGGTCGACCCGCAGGCCAAGATCGATGCGCCGCCGCTGTGGCAGCAGCCCGAAGTGCTGGACCTGCTGCGCACGCTGGCGGTGCCCACCGCGCTGGCGCTGATCGGTGCGCTGGTGTTCTTCGGGTTGCTGCGCCCGGCCCTCAAGCTGGCGCTGGCACCGCGCCCGGCACCGGCCCCGGGCACCCAGTTGTCGGCAGTGGTCGACGACGTGCAGCAGTTCCCCTCGCTGCCGGCGCCCAAGAGCGTCGAGCAACTGCAGGACGCCCGCTCGATGGCCAAGGAGAACCCGGCCGCGGTGGCGGGCATCGTGCGCGGCTGGGTCAACGGCGAAGCCGCCGTGGCCAAGGCCTGAACCAGGAACCTCCCCGTGGACGACCAAGGTCTCGAAAACTCCGCCATCCTGCTGATGTCGCTCGGCGAGGAGGAAGCCGCCAACGTCTTTCGGCACCTCACGCCGAAGGAAGTGCAAAGCCTGGGCGAGGCGATCACGAAGATGAAGTCGATCCCGCGCGAACGCGTCGACGCGGTGCTCGAGATGTTCAGCAGCGTGGCGGCCGGCCAGAGCCTGCTGGTCGAGGACACCGATGAATACGTGAAGGCCGTCCTGCGCCGCGCCCTGGGCGACGAGAAGGCCGAGCTGCTGATCGACCGCATCATGCAAGGCGGCGGCGACACCGCCGGCATCGAGAGCCTGAAGTGGATGGACCCGGTGTCGGTGGCCGAGCTGCTGCGGGTCGAGCACCCGCAGATCGTCGCCGCGATCCTGGTGCACCTGGACTACGACCACGCTGCAGAGGTGCTCAAGCTGTTCACGGAACGCCAGCGCAACGAGGTGCTGGTGCGCATCGCCACGCTCGACGGCATCCAGCCCTCGGCGCTGAAGGACCTGAACGAGGTCATGGGCAAGGTGCTCTCCGGCAGCGACCGCTCGCGCAAGGCCACGCTGGGCGGCGTGAAGACCGCGGCCGAGATGATCAACCTGATGGGCAACAGCATCGAGACCGTGGTGCTCGACTACATCCGCGAAGCCGACAACGAGCTGGCGCAGAAGATCATGGACAACATGTTCACCTTCGACGACCTGGTGGACATCGACGACAAGGGCATCCAGGCGCTGCTCAAGGAAGTGCAGTCCGAGTCGCTGGTGGTCGCCCTCAAGGGCGCCGCGCCGGCGATGCGCGAGAAGGTGTTCAAGAACATGTCCACGCGCGCCGCCGAAACGCTGCGCGAAGACCTCGAATCGCGCGGCCCGGTGCGGGTCTCGGAGGTCGAGGCCGAACAGAAGGAGTTGCTCAAGATCGTGCGCCGCCTGGCCGACGAAGGCCAGATCGTTCTCGGCGGCGGAGGTGGCGATGACTTCCTCTAAGCCGAAGAGCGTGCCTTCGCCCAACGACCCGGCGCGTGCGGCGAGCTATGCGCGGTTCATCCCGCGCGAGGAGCTGAATTCGTTCTCTGCCTGGCACCCCGGCGACCTGGACGGCGGCCCGGCGCCGCAGGCCAACGTGCAGCGCGGCCGCGACGAAGCACCCCGTGCCGACGCCGCCGCGCAGCTCGCCGCGCAACTGCATGCCGCGCGCCAGGCCGGCTACCAGGACGGCTACCGCGATGGCCTGGTCGCGCTCGAAGGCTTCAAGCAGAGTTTTGCGCTGCAGACCACGGCCCAGATCGGCACGCTGCTGCAATCGATCGGTGCCGAGCTGGCCGGCCTGCAGCAGGAAATGGCCCGCACGCTGGCGGTCTCGGCCACGCACCTGGCGCGCGCGATCGTGCGCGCCGAGCTGGTGGCGCAGCCGGCGCTGGTCGCCGCGGTAGCGCAGGAGGCGGTCGACACGCTGCTGCTCAGCGCCCGCCACATCACGCTGCGCGTGCACCCGGACGACCACGCGTTCGTCGCCACCGGCGCCGCCGACGTGCTCGCCGCCCGCGGCGCACGGCTGCTCGCCGACGCCTCGATGACGCGCGGCGGCTGCCAGGTGGAGTCGGACATCGGCGTGATCGACGCCAGCATCGAGACGCGCTGGCGCCGCGCCGCCGCGTCGCTGGGTTGCGACGAGGCGTGGGACGGCGGCGCCGATGCGGCCGCCGGGGTCGAGCCATGACGCCCGACGCCACGAGCACCCACTGGCAGCGCTACCTCGCCGACATGCGCAGCTTCTCGGCCGACAAGGTGCGCCTGGAGACCCAGGGCCTGCTGGTGCGCGTGACCGGGCTGGTGCTCGAAGCCGCGGGCATCCGCGTGCCGGTCGGCTCGGTGTGCGAGGTGCGCATGGAAGGCCAGGCACCGGTCGTCGCCGAAGTGGTCGGCTTCTCGGGCGACCACGCCTACCTGATGCCCACCGGCGACGTCGCCGGCCTGGCCAGCGGCGCGCGCGTCGTGCCGCGGCCCTCGCCGGTGGTGCCGATGCAGCTCGGTGCCACCCGGCACCCGTGGCGCCGCAATGAAGACCGCACGCTGCACCTGCCGGTCGGCGACGGGCTGCTCGGCCGCGTGGTCGACTCGCACGGCCAGCCGATGGACCGCAAGGGGCCGATCGAGCACGTGCACAAGGAGCCGTTGACGCGCCGGCCGATCAACGCCATGGACCGCGACCCGGTGCGCACCCCGCTGGACACCGGCGTGCGCGCGATCAACGCGATGCTCACGGTGGGCCGCGGCCAGCGCATCGGCCTGTTCGCCGGCACCGGCGTGGGCAAGTCGGTGCTGCTGGGCATGATGGCGCGCTACACCGCGGCCGACGTGATCGTGGTCGGGCTGATCGGCGAGCGCGGCCGCGAGGTCAAGGAATTCATCGAGGACATCCTGGGCGAGGAAGGAATGCGCCGCGCGGTGGTCGTGGCCGCACCCGCCGACGCGCCGCCGCTGGTGCGCATGCAGGGCGCGAACTACGCCACCGTGATCGCCGAGCACTTTCGCGATCGCGGGTTGAACGTGCTGCTGCTGATGGACTCGCTCACCCGCTACGCGATGGCGCAGCGCGAGATCGCGCTGGCCATCGGCGAACCGCCGGCCACCAAGGGCTACCCGCCGAGCTGCTTCGCCAAGCTGCCGCAGCTGGTCGAGCGCAGCGGCAACGGCGTGGCCGGCGGCGGCTCGATCACCGCGTTCTACACCGTGCTTTCGGAAGGCGACGACCAGCAGGACCCGATCGCCGACGCCGCGCGCGGCATCCTCGACGGCCACATCGTGCTGTCGCGCGAGCTGGCCGAAGGCGGCCACTACCCGGCGATCGACATCGAGCGCTCGGTCTCGCGCGTGATGACCAGCGTGGCCAGCGGCGCGCACGTCGACGCGGCGCGGCGTTTTCGCCAGCTGCACGCGCGCCACCACAAGGCGCGCGACCTGATCCAGCTCGGCGCCTACGCGCCCGGCCACGACACCGAGCTCGACACCGCGGTGCGCCTGCACGACCCGATGACCGCGCTACTGCAGCAGGGCATGCACGAGAGCGCCACGATGGAAGCCAGCGTGGCGCAGCTCCACGCGGTGATCGGCGCTTGAACGCGCCCTCCCCCTCACCCCATTCAGAACGGAACCACCCATGACCCCATACCGTCCCGCTGGTCCACACGCCATCTTGGCCGCTCGGGCCGAGCCTGTCGAAGCCCCGGTGGCACACGAGGCAAGCCTTCGACGAGCTTGTCCTGAGCAACGTCGAAGGGCTCGGGCCGAACGGCCCTCGACCGACCGGAATTGACCCATGACCGACCTGCAGCCCCTGACGATCCTGCTCGACCAGAACCAGCGCCAGCGCGACGCCGCGCTGGCCGAGCACCTGCGCGCCCGCGCCGCCAGCGAGGCGGCGAGCGCGCAGGCCGAACAGCTGGTCACGTACCGGCGCGAATACGAGCAGCGCTGGAGCGCGCAGTTCTGCCGCGAAGGCAAGATCGAGCTGGTGCGCTGCTACCAGAACTTCATGGAGCGGCTGACGCAGGCGATCGACCAGCAGGCGCGCATCGCCGAGCACGCCGCGCAGCAGCTCGAGCACGCGCTCGTGCTGCTGCAGGCCAGCGAGCTGCGCTGCGCCTCCGTGCGCAAGCTGATCGAGCGGCGCACGCTCGAACACCGGCTCGCCGCCGAGCGCCTCGACCAGAAGCAAAGCGACGAGTTCGCCGCGCGCGCCACCTGGAGCCAGCTCGGCGCCGCCGGTCAGCGGCGGCCGGTCTGAACCGGGACACGAAGATGCTGCCCCTCAATGCCTCGTCGCTGTACGCCAGGTCGAACACGACCGGATCACCGCTGGCCGGCCCCCCGATGGCCACGCCACCACCGGCCGACAACCGCGACCCGGCCGGCTTCGCTTCGCTGCTGCGACAGACGCAGGCCGGGCCCGCGGTGCACGCCGTCGTGCCCCCACCGGAGCCAACGCCGAGCCCGCAGGTGCAGGCCGCGCCCGAGCCGACCGCGAAGCCCGAACCGGCCAACGACACCGACGCCACCCGCGACAGCGCCTCCGCCAGCCAGCGCGCGAACGCGGCAGCGCAACGCCGGCCGCGCGACGGCGCCGACGCCGCCGCGGCGCGGCGCGGCGCGAAGCCGTCCACCGAGGCCGCCGAAGCCGGCCGCGGCAACGCCACCGAGCGCGACAAGCGCGACACCGCCGACAACGCCACCGCGGCCGGCGCGGCGAACCCGCCCACCATTCCGCCCGCGCTCGACCCGGCCGTGCTGCACTGGCTTGCCGGCCAGCAGCGCGGCGGCAACGCCGCGGCGGCCGCCGCCGCCGATGCGCCAGGTCTGGCTCCCGGCGACCCGACCCGCGCGGCCGACGCGCCCGGTGCCACGCCGGGCGGGCGCGGCGCCGACCTGAAAGCCGACGCCGCACTGAGCGCCCAGGCGGCCCAGGGCAAGCTGCAGCTCGGCGCCGCCACGAGCGAGGGCGGCTTCGGTGCCGTGCTCGCCGAGCAGCACCGTGCCGACAAGCCGTCGCAATCAACGGCCGACGCCCCCGCCGGCTTCAAGGACATCGCCGCCGCGGCCGCCGCGCTCGCGCCCTCGGCCACCGCGCCACGCAGCGCGGCAGCGCCGCTCGCGGTGGCAGTCGCCACGCCGGTGGCGGCACCCGAGTTCGCGCAGTCGCTCGGGCTGCAGCTGAGCGTGCTCGCGCGCGACGGCGTGCAGCATGCCGAGCTGCACCTGAACCCGGCCGACATGGGGCCGGTGTCGGTGCAGATCGCGATCGACGGCACGCAGGCGCGGGTCGACTTCGGGGCCGACGTGGCGGCCACCCGCCATGCCATCGAGGCCGGGCTGCCCGAGCTCGCCAGCGCCATGCGCGACGCCGGCTTCACGCTCGCCGGCGGCGGCGTGTCGCAGCATTCGCGCGGCCGCGGCGATGGCCCCGGCGGTGGCGCCCCGGCGGGCTCCGGCACGCGCCGCGCGCTCGGCACCGAGGCCGCCGAACGCATCGACGCCGCAGGCCGTGCGACCCGACGGACGGTGCGCATCGGCGGCCTCGACCTCTACGCCTGAGCCTGGGCAGCGTCTGGCCCCTAAAACCCCCGCTTATCGCCGCTTGGGCCGCGGCTCGTCGTTTCGATAATTTCCTTCATGCCCTCCCCGCCCCGCGAGCCACCCGGCCGGCGCGCGGCGAAGGGTCCAAACCGAAGGAATGACGATGTCCGCTGCCGCTGCTGCCCCCACCATCGACGCCGGCGCCGCCGTGCCCGCGAAGAAGGGCAAGAAGAAGCTGATCATCATCTTGGCAGTCGCGGTGCTGCTGCTGGTGGTGCTCGGCGGCGGCGCGGTGGTGTTCCTGAAGAAGCGCGCCGCCGCAGCGGCCGCTGCCGCGGACGAGAGTGCGCAGCCAAGCGAGCACAAGCCCTCCAAGCCCGACCTGAAGCACCCGCCGACTTTCCTGCCGCTCGACCCGTTCGTCGTCAACCTGGCCGACAAGGACGCCGACCGCTACGCGCAGATCGGCATCACGCTGGAGCTCGAAGACCCGGCGTTCGCCGAGCAGATGAAGGCCTTCATGCCGTCGATCCGCAATGCGATCCTGCTGATCCTGTCGCAGAAATCGTCACGCGACCTGCTCGACATCGCCGGCAAGGAGCAGCTTGCGGCGCAGATCCGGCGCGAGGCCGCGCGCACGATGGGCATCGACGTGGCCGAACCGCCCGCTGCGGCCGGCAGCCCCGCCGACGCCGCCAGCGCCGCCAAGGTCACCGAGGGCGACGACCCGGGCGCCAAGCCCAAGCCCAGACAGGCTCACGCGCCCGCCGAGCGCAACCCGATCCGGCGCGTCAATTTCTCGAACTTCATCATCCAATGACAACGAGCCTGGCCGTTCGAAACCGGGAGTTGCGATGAACCCGCAGATCCTTTCGCAAGACGAAGTCGACGCGCTGCTGCAGGGCATCACCGGCGAGCCGCAGGAGCAGCAGCCGGCCCAGGCCGACCACGGCGGGATTCGCAACTACGACATCGCCAGCCAGGAGAAGATCGTTCGCGGGCGCATGCCCACGATGGAGATCATCAACGAGCGCTTCGCACGCAACATCCGCATGGGGCTGTTCGCATTCATCCGCAAGAGCCCGGAGGTTGCCATCGGCCCGATCAAGGTGCAGAAGTACAGCGCGTTCCTGCGCGAGATCGTGGTGCCGACCAACTTCAACATCGTCAGCGTGCGGCCGTTGCGCGGCTCGGGGCTGATCGTGTGCGACCCCACGCTCGTGTTCGCCGTGATCGACGCACTTTTCGGCGGCGCCGGCAAGTACCACACCCGGATCGAGGGGCGCGACTTCTCGCCGACCGAAATGCGCATCATCGGCCGCCTCGTCGAAGTCATCACGGCCGAGTACAAGAAGGCGTGGCACGGCATCTACCCGCTCGAGCTGGACTACCAGCGCTCGGAGATGCAGCCGCAGTTCGCCAACATCGCCACCGCGAGCGAGATCGTGGTCTCGAGCAGCTTCACGCTCGAGATCGGCGACACCAGCGGCACGATCCACTTCTGCATCCCGTACTCGGCGCTCGAGCCGATCCGCGACGTGCTGTATTCGACGATGCAGGGCGACGCCACCGAGCCCGACCAGCGCTGGGTCGATCTGCTCAAGCAGCAGATCCAGTCGGCCGAAGTCGAGCTGGTCGCCGAGCTGGCGCAAGCGCCGGCCACGGTGGAGCAGCTGCTCTCGTTGAAGGCCGGCGACTTCATCGAACTCGATCTGCACCAGGCCATCCAGGCCAAGGTTGTCGGCGTGCCGGTGTTCGATTGCCACTACGGCACCTCGAACGGCAAGTACGCGCTCAAGGTCAATCAACTGTTGACCAGCCCGCACAGGGGTTGGCTGGGGGAATCCAATGTCAACTGACAACACCGCCGCCGCTCCGGCCGCCGACGAACCCGACGCGATGGCCGCCGAGTGGGCCGCAGCGCTGGCCGGCGCGAAGACCGAGACCGCCTCCGAGGTGCACGCCGCGGCCGACTCGGTCTCGCCGGCGTCGTTCCAGAACTTCACGCCCACCGGCGCGAGCACGGCCGGCAACGACATCAACATGATCCTGGACATCCCGGTGCAGCTCACCGTGGAGCTGGGGCGCACGCGCATCCCGATCAAGCACATCCTGCAGCTCGCGCAGGGCTCGGTGGTGGAGCTCGAGGCGCTCGCCGGCGAACCGATGGACGTGCTCGTCAACGGCTACCTGATCGCGCAGGGCGAAGTGGTGGTCGTGAACGAGAAGTTCGGCATCCGCCTGACCGACATCGTGACGCCGAGCGAGCGCATGCGCCGGCTCAGCCGCACCTGAACCGATGGTCACCCACGGACTGACCTCGCTGCTGTGGTTCATCGCGATCGTCGCGCTGATCCCGCTCGCGCTGTGGCTGCTCAAGCGCACGCCGATGGGCGGCGCCGGCGGCCATGGCGTGATGCGCAGCGTGGCCGCGCTGCCGCTGTCGGCCAGCCAGCGCATCGTCACGGTCGAAGTCGGCCAGGGCGATGCGCGCTGCTGGCTGGTGCTGGGCGTCACGGCGCAGAGCATCACCACCCTGCACACGATGGCGCCGCAGGCGGAAGGCCCGGCGGCCGGCACACCGGCCGCGCCCGGATTCGCGCAACTGCTCGCGCGGCTGCGCCAGGACAAGGGAGCCGGCGGTGAGCGCTGAGCGGCTGCGCGCTCGATCGCGTCGGCGCGGTCAGGCCGGTGCGGCCACCCGCCGCCTCGGCGCGTTCGCCGCACTCGCGCTGCTGTGCGCCTGGCCGGCGCTGGCAGCCGCACAGGCGAGCGGCAACGCGACGCTGCCGCTGCTGATCGGCCAGAGTGCCGGCGGCACCAGCTACTCGGTGCCGATCCAGACGCTGCTGTTCTTCACCGCATTGAGTTTCCTGCCCGCGGTGCTGCTGCTGATGACCGGCTTCACGCGCATCGTGATCGTGCTCAGCCTGCTGCGCCAGGCACTGGGCACGCAGGCGGCGCCGCCCAACCAGGTGATCGTGGGCCTGAGCCTGTTCCTGACCTTCTTCGTGATGAGCCCGACGATCGACAAGGTCTACGCCGACGCCTACCAGCCCTACGCCGAGAACAAGATCGGCTTCGATGAGGCGCTCGCCCGCGGCGAGGTGCCGATGCGCGCGTTCATGCTCAAGCAGACCCGCCAGGCCGACGTGATGCTGTTCGCCCGCCTGGCCAAGGTCGACCCGGCCGTGAAGAGCGCCGACGTGCCGTTCAAGGTGCTGGTGCCGGCGTTCGTGACGAGCGAGCTCAAGAGCGCGTTCCAGATCGGCTTTCTGATCTTCATCCCGTTCCTGATCATCGACATGATCGTGGCCAGCGTGCTGATGAGCCTGGGCATGATGATGCTGTCGCCGGTGCTGATCGCGCTGCCGTTCAAGCTGATGCTGTTCGTGCTCGCCGACGGCTGGAACCTGCTGCTGGGCTCGCTCGCGGCGAGCTTCGCGACCTGACCCACCGACCCCGGAGCCGCCCGCCATGGACGCACAACAAGTCTTCACCGCCGGCCAGCAGGGCCTGTACCTGCTGATGCTGGTGTCGGCGCCGATCCTGCTCACGGTGCTGGTGATCGGCCTGGCGGTGAGCATCTTCCAGGCCGCCACGCAGATCAACGAGGTGACGCTGTCGTTCGTGCCCAAGGTGATCGGCGCGATCGCGGCGCTGGCGATCGCGGGGCCCTGGATGCTGACCACGCTGGTCGAGTACCTGCAACGCACGCTGCAGTCGATCCCGTCGGCGGTGGGTTGAGCGTTGCGATGGGAAGGTTCGCCACAAAGACGCAAAGTCACGAAGAAGTCACGAAGAAGGCAAAGAACCTGAAACTCCTTGGCGTCTTCGTGCCTTCGCGGCGAAATTAGATTCGCAGACCGCAACGCCTGACCGATGCTCACCTTCACCGACACCCAGGTCCTGGCCTGGATCACGCCGCTGTTGTGGCCGTTCCTGCGCGTGCTGGCGCTGTTCAGCTCGTTGCCGGTGTTCGCACAGCGCGGCGTGCCGGCGCGGGTGCGGGTGGCGCTGGCGTTCCTGATCGCGGTGTGCGCGCAGGCCACGCTGCCGGCGATGCCGGTGATCGCGCTCGATTCGGCACCGGCACTGCTGGCGGTGGTGCAGCAGTTGCTGATCGGCATCTCGCTCGGCTTTGCGGTGCGCATCGTCTTCAGCGCGGTCGAGTTCGCCGGTGAAATCATCGGCCTGCAGATGGGCCTGAACTTCGCCGGCTTCTTCAACCCGATGACGGGCGGCGAGGCCACCGCAACCAGCCGCTTCTTCGGCATCGCGGTGAGCTGGCTGTTCATCGTGACCGGTGGCCACCTGGCGTTGATCGCCGCGGTGGTGCAGAGCTTCCAGGCGTTCCCGGTCGGGCCCGAGCCGTTCGCGTTCCTGCACGCGGTGCAGCCGCAGGTCTGGGGCGCCGAGGTGTTTCGCCTGGGGCTGTGGATCGCGTTGCCGATGGTGGCGATGCTGCTGTTCGTGAACCTGGTGCTGGGCATCATCTCGCGCGTGGCGCAGCAGATGAACATCTTCGCGATCGGCTTCCCGGTCACGGTGTCGGTCGGGCTGATCGGCATGCTGCTGACGCTGCCGATGATGCAGGCGCCGTTCACGATGGCGCTGGAGCGCATGCTGGCGCAGTTTCAGTAGCGCACGCGCCCCGCGGCCGAGGTCGCCCGCCCGAGCGGCTTTCGTCACGGCCCCATGGAGACGGCATTCCTCGAAGGCTTCGCGACTTCGGCCGCGTTGTTCGTGGCGATCGGCGCGCCGAACGCGTTCGTGCTGCGCTGCGCGGCGTGTTCGCGCCACCACTCACCTGGAGGAACCTGGACGGCAGCATCGCGCGGGTGATGGGGTTCATTGCGGCGTTGCTGCGGTTGGGTCACTGACGCTGCATCACCGAGGGCAAGGCGCGAAACGAAGTCCTGCGCCGGGCGGGAGTTTCGACAGCGGCTGGAAACATGATCGCCCGTGCGTGCGTGCAACGTCTCGCGGTTCGACTGTTGGCGCGCGCGATGCGGGCGTGGCAGTCGGCCGGTGTATCAACTCCGTGACAGTCACGATTCGGCCGTTGAATCGGCGCTGCGGCGCACGTGAATCTCGACATTCGCCCGGGCCGATACGTCCGCGCGCGCAGGCCGCGCACCGATGACCGGCCCGCCCCCCGCCGCTGCACTGTCACACGCACGTTGCACTGGCGGCCAATTCGACCGGTGCGATCCGGCCTTCGCACCCGAAGAAACTGCCCTCGAATCGAGTTTTTCATTTGCAATCAATGCCTTGGCCGAGGCCCGTAACGGTTGGTATTTTTCTTGCGCAGGTGTGTGCGGGTCGGCTCGCGATGCCGGTCCCTGTCATCAACCACTTCGAGGAACGAACCATGAACAAGACGCTACTCGCGTCGGCGATCGGCATAGCCTTCGGCATCGCTGCCCCGGCTTGGGCCAACCCGACGAACAACGGCAATGCAAGCGGTGCGACCACCGCAACGGCCGGCACGCAGACCGCGACCGCGAACTCGACGCAGACGGGCGCCGGCCCGAACGCCAACGAGAATTCAACGGCGACGCAGAACAACAACTCGGATCAGGGCAACAACAAGAGCATCAACAACTCGGACCAGAACAACAACAAGAGCAACTCGAATCAGAACAACGACAACAGCACGAGCACCAACCGCAACAACACCGGCATGGCCACGGCGTCGGGCAGCGGCACCGCCGCAGCCAACAACGGCTCCAACGCCACCGCCAACTTCAGCAGCTCGTTCAACACGACCACGGCCGTGGCGACCAGCACGCTGAGTGGCACGGTCAGCAACATCAGCGTCTCCAGCCTCGGCAATAACGCCTGGAACAGCGGCACGTCGAACGGCGCCACCGGCGGGAACGGCACTGGCGGCAATGCAACCGGTGGCAACAACAGCGGCAACGGCGGCGCAGGTACCGGCGGCGCCGGTGGCGCGGGCGGCAATGCCGGCGCGGCAACCGGCGGCGCCGGTGGTGCGGGCGGCAACAGCGGCACGGCCACCGGCGGCGCCGGTGGTGCAGGCGGTGCCGGCGGCAACGCCAGCGCTGTCAACGGCAGTGCCACCAACGGCAGCAGCACCGCTGGTGCAGCGACGAACTATGGTGCGCAGGCCGGCTACGGCGGTGCCGGCGGCGCGGCCTACGGTGGGACCGGTGGCGCGGGCGGCGCCGGCAACGCCACCGGCGGCGGGGCAAGCTCGGGCAACACCGCGAACGGCGGTGGTTCGAACGCGTCCAGCGGCGCGAGCGGCGGGCCGAGTTCCGCGGGCAACACCTCGAACACCGGCGCTGCGACGAGCGCGTCGAACGGCAGCGGTGCGAGCGGTTCGGGTGGCGGCGGCGGAGCCTGGGGCGGCAGCGCCGGGACGTCCAGCGGCGGCAACAGCAGTTCGACCGGCGGCGCTGCCAACGGCGGCAACGGCGGGGCTGGTGGCGGCCTGACCTCCGGTGGCGCAGGCGGTGCCGGTGGCACCGGCGGCCTCGGTGGGGCGGGCGGATCGTCCGGCAGTTCGACCAACGCATCCGGCAACTCGGGCAACGGCGGCAATGGCGCCGGTGGCACGGGTTCGGGTGGCACGTCCACCGGCACCAGCGGCTCCGGCACCGGCACGGCCACGTCGACGGCTGGCGCAGGCACGACCGGCGCCACCAGCTCGACCGGCGGTGCAGGCTCTGCGGGCCCGGCCACGGCCACGGCGGGTGCCGGCACGGGCACCGGCGCGGCCGGCGGCGGCGCCACCAATAACGCCGGCAGCGGCGGTGGCGGCGGCTCGGCAACCAATGGCAACGCGACCACCACGGCCAGCAACGGCAGCGCGACAAATGGCAGCTCGACCGGCGGCACCGCGCAAGGCGCCACCGGCGCGACCGGCGCGGCGGGCACCAGCACGGCTGGCAACGGCGCAACCGGAGCCACTGGCACGAGCACGGGCGGCACCGGCGCGGTCGGTGCCACCGGCACCGGTGGCCAGGGCGGCGGCACGGGCGGCACGGCATCGGGTGGCGTGGGCAACGGAGCGGCGGGCGGCGCCGGCGGCACCAACAGCGTCACCGCAGGCACGTTCAACATGTCGAACACGATGTCCGGCACGGCGCAATCGGCCGCTGGCATTCTGGTGATCAGCCAGAACACCGGTATCGCTGCGCTGACCCAGCAAAGCGTGAACGTGCAGGCCAACCTCACGCTCGGCCACTGAGCGAAAGCGGCGCCGGGGCTCGCGAGGGCCCCGGCGCGTTTGCGCGAAGTCGCCACAGGAGTAGCCATGTTTAGTGCCAAGCGCATCTCACTCATCAGCGTCGCCGCGCTGGCGGCCTTGTCATGGACAGACCCGCTCATCGCCGCAGAGCCCTCCGTTTCATCGTCGTCGCCCGACGTCGTTGCAACGCCTTCGGTCGTTTCATCGTCATCAGTGCCTTCACCACCGGCATCGGTGGTCGCAGCCATTGCACCCAACCCGTTCGGCAGCAGTCCGTTGACACCCGACGCGCTCGCGTCGAAGCGCGGCGGCGATGGAACGGTCTTCAATGACATGCAGCTCAAGGGCGTGGTGGCCAACAACAGCGCCAGCAACCTGACCACCGGCTCCAACGCCATCAGCGACGGTGCGTTCGCCGGCTCGGCCGGGTTGTCGACGGTGATCCAGAACTCCGGCAACAACGTGCTGATCCAGAACGCGACGATCGTCAACCTGCAGCTGAAGTGACGATCGGGACGACATGAACCGGCTCGCAATTCCGGCGGCAGTTCCGGCGGCAGTTCCGGCGGCATCTACGGCCGCACTCGCGGCCACGCTCGTGGCCGCATTTCTGAGTTGCCTCGCAGCCCCGGACGTCGAGGCCGCCACGCTCGAGCTGCCGTTCCAGATCGGCGGGGCCTACAACGTGCCCGTCAAGAGCATCCGCGAAGAGCGGTTCGCATCAACGGTCCACCAGCAATACGATTTCAGTTGCGGCTCGGCCGCACTGTCGACGCTGCTGACCTACCAGTACAACTACCCGGTCACCGAAGACAAGGTCTTCGAAGAGATGTTCCGTCGCGGCGACCAGGCCAAGATCCGCGTCGAGGGCTTCTCGCTGCTCGACATGAAGCGCTACCTCGAAGCGCACGGCTTCCAGGCCGACGGTTTCCAGGAGTCGCTCGACAAGCTCGCCGCCGTGCACATTCCGGCGATCGTGCTGGTCAACGAGAACGGCTACCACCATTTCGTGGTGGTCAAGGGTGTTCGGGACGGGCGGGTGCTGATCGGCGACCCTTCCGGTGGAACGCGCGCCGTCACCCGCGCGGCGTTCGAGGCGGCGTGGGTCAACCACATCCTGTTCGTGATCACCAACCGGCAGAAGACGGCCAGGTTCAATGCCGCCGCCGACTGGCAAGCGGCACCCGCGTTTCCGCTGGCCGAAGGCATCAGCCGCACAGGTCTGGCCGGCATCGTGATGCCCAAGCTCGGCCCGACTGATTTCTGACCGCGATCGAGCGTGACGTGAACCACCAACCCAACCCCTTGGCGCTGCTGATCTCGCTGATCGGCGTCGGCGTGTCGCCCGCGGTGCAGGCCCGCTTCGCGGAGCCGCCGGTCGGCGCACCCGTGTCGCTGCCGGGACTGCGTTGCCCCGAGGCAGCGTCGACCCTGCTGCCGGCGTGCGGCGAGGGGCTCGGGCCGAGCTGGCAGCGGAGCTACAGCGCCATTCACGGCATCGGCCCGGGCAGCCTGCGCGGGGCCCCGCCACCGCTGACACAGGTGCCGGCGGATGCACCTCGCGTGCAGGCCGAACCGAGTGTCGAAGTGGACGAGCCGACCGTCGAGCGCGTCGAGGTGATCCCGGTCACCGACGCCGCGACCGCGTCGATCCGGTTCGATCGCATGATGTCCAGCCTGGCCGCGGTCCTGACCGACACGCCGCCGGCTGATTCGGCGTCGGCGCAGCCATCGGTCGCCCTCGCGGTGCCCACCACCGCGACACCGGCCGCAGCCGGCGAATCGCCCGCCAGGGTTGCCGTTGGCAAGCGCGAGGTCATCCGACCGGCAGCACATGTGCCGGACGACGCACCGCGTGGACCGGCCGAGCCGATGGCGGAAGTGAACCCGCCGACGGTCACGCGGACGGTCGCGCCGACCGCGCGCACTGCGCCGGATCTCGCCAGCCAAGTTCCGACCCGCGCGGTGCGAATCGATCGGCGTATCGACAGCCTGGCCGCTGTCTCGAGCGACGCGCCTGCGCCTGCGGCTGCGGTCATGCAGGCGGCGGCGCCGCCGATTCCGGCCTCGACGGCGCCGGCCACGACATGCGTCGGCGAGCCGTGTGCGGCCCAGGCCGGCACCACCGCAAAGACCGTCATCGAGTCGCCCTCGAACAAGGTGTTGCGCCATTTGGAGGCGATCCTTTCGGGTGAGCGCGACGAAGTCGGCTCGATCCGGCCGGATGCGCTGCCCGCGCCGGCCGTGAGCCACAGCGCCAGGGTGATGGCCACGCTGGGCGAGATCTCGTCGGCGCGGCAGCCGGTCGAAGACGGGCCGACGCGCCGCCTGCGCAAGCTCGCCGCCAGAGCCGCGAACGCGCAAGCCGCTGCCGACGCAGCGCGGCGCAACGACGCGCACCTCTCCGATCGCGAAACGCAGCCCGGTGGCGTCGATGTGCTGTTGCCGCTGGAACTCCCGCCCATCGCGTGCCTGCCCGCCGAGGCGTTCGCGCCGTCTCCGCGCGTGACGGTCGAGGAAACTGCCGTGCCGGCCGTTGTGCAGGCCGCGCCAGCGGACCGCCCGAGCCCGTTCGGTGACGAGCAGGTGGCCGTCAGCGACAGCTCGCTCGGCAGCGTGCGCGGCGGGTTTTCGGGCAACGGGCTGAACATCTCGTTTGGGATCGAACGCGCGGTCTACGTCAACGGCGCGCTGGTGACGACGACGAGCCTGAACTTCGGCGATCTCGGGCAGATCACCGCCGGGCGGGGCGCGACCTCGCTCGACGCCGGGACGATCCAGCTGATCCAGAACGGCGTGGGCAACAGCGTGGCCACCGGCTCCATCTCGCCCGCGTCGATCGGCACGGTGATACAGAACACGCTCGATGGCCAGAAGATCCAGAACATGACGGTGATCAACGCCACCGTCAACAGCCTGGGCCTGTTGCGCAGCATGAACCTCGGCGAGTCGCTGCGCGGCGCGGTGATCGACTCGCTCAGGCGATGAGTCGCTGACGGCCGCGATGCGCGGCGCGGTGGGCGGCGTGCCGACAGGACGCGGGGAACGTGTTCGCGACCCGCGGCAAGCCAGCGGCCGGGGGCTCCAGCAGGCTCATGAGAAACAAAACTGTCTGAGAGGTGATTTCATGCTGGCGTCGTCGTTGGCATGACGGCGAAACCGAGTGCGGAGGCGCGGCGCTTGAGGGCGGCGATGCTGCGCTGGCGCTGCTGCTCTTCGTATTGCTGCTGGCCCTGATCGACGTAGGCTTCACCCCGGGTCAGCATGAAGTACACCATGCGTGCCAGCTTGTGGGCGGTGGCGGTGTTGGCGCGCGGCTTGTCCATGCGGCCAGACAGCCTGCGATAGAACGCACCGAGCGCGGAGTCGCTGTGCGACAGACTCATCGCCGCCATCTTCAGCGCCTGCCTGACCCGGCTGCCCGAGCGCTTGGTCTTGGCCGACAGCACCTTGCCGCCGCTGATCTTCGTGCCCGGGCACAGGCCCAGCCACGAACAAAAGTGCTTGACGTTGGCAAAGCGGTTCAGGTCGGGGCCGACCTCCGAGAGAATCTTCATCACCGCAGCCAGCCCCAGGCCGTTGATGCGCGTGAGATCGACGCCGGCCCAGTTGGCCAGAGTCTGGCGCGCATCGAACTCTGCGCGTGTCTTGCTGCCCGCGCGCGGCGTCTTGCCCAGATCGACCTTGGCCGAACCAAGCCGACTCAGCAGTCCTTGCAGCTTGGCGTCGCACTCGCCCAGGTGCCTGGCGATGTCGTCATACATCGCCAGCGCCTGGCGCAGCACGAACAGGTGCTCGTCGCGCCAGTTACCGGTCAGCGCCTTGGCGATGTCCTTCTCACTGGCTTTGACGCGGCTGTGGCGCTGGCGAGCCAGCAGCCTCGGGTCGCGCTCGCCGGCCACGATGGCGCGGATGATCGCCTGACCGGTCAGGCCCATCACGTCGCTGAGCACCTCGGTGAGTTGGATGTTCATCTGCACCAACGCCTTTTGCATGCGCTGCACCCAGCTGGCCTGCTCGGCCAAAAGCACGTCGCGCTGGCGGGCCACGGCACGCACCACGCAGACCTCGTCAGTCGGTCGGAACGCAGCGCGCAAGAAACCAAGGCTCATCAACTTCTGCAGCCATTGGCAGTCCTGCACGTCGCTCTTGCGCCCGGGCACGTACTTCATCTGCCGCGCGTCGACCAAAAACACCTTCAAGCCGCGCTGCTCCAGTACCTCGAATACCGGGATCCAGTACACCCCGGTGGATTCCAGCGCAACGGTGTCGACTCCGCACGCGAGTAGCCAGTCGGCCATCGCGTTCAGATCGTCGGTCATCGCACCGAACTCGCGTACCGGGTCATCTGTGGCTTGCCGCGGCACGGCCACCCAGTGACTCGACCCTCCAACGTCTATGCCGGCCGCGTTGGGAAAAACCACCTCATCGTCTCGCTTGCGCATTGCCATCGTCTGCTCCAAGATAGTCAACGAACGGCAGCGCCATGGGAGCCGTCGAATTCGACTCGATCTCATGAACGGGATGCACATCACTGTGCTCACCACTGTCGCCGACGATTCCCGGACCATGCTCTCAGGCGGGCTCGCACCACAGCGGCTGCACACCGCTGCGGGCTCGCACCAATGCGTATTCGGTCATCTCGGCGCTGCCGTTCACCTTGTAGCGCAAGACCGTTTCTCCGCGAACGCCGGGTGCCGAGAGGCGCCTGGGATGCTCTCAAGAAACAGAACTGAAAACGGTCGTTTTCAAGCGGTCGCCCCCACGGGGTTGATGTGGAATCCCAGTGCTGCGGCTCGACGCTTGAGGGCGGCGACGCTGCGCTGGCGCTGCTGCTCTTCGTAGCGCTGCTGGCCCTGGTCCACGAAGGCCTCACCGCGGGTGAGCATGAAATACACCATCCGCGCCAGCTTGTGGGCGGTAGCGGTGTTGGCGCGCGGCTTGTCCATGCGGCTGCACAAGCGTCGGTAGAACGCGCCCAGCGCCGAGCCGCTGTGCGACAGGCTCATCGCCGCCATCTTCAGCGCCTGACGCGCCCGGTTGGCCGAGCGCTTGGTGCGCGCCAACAGCACCTTGCCGCCGCTGATCTTGGTGGCCGGGCACAGGCCCAGCCAGGAGCAGAAGTGCTTGACGTTGGCGAATCGGCTGAGATCGGTGCCGATCTCGCTCAATATCTTCATCACCGAGTCCAGGCCCAGCCCGTTGATGCGGGTCAGGTCGGCGCCAGCCCAGTTCGCCAACTGCTGGCGAACGTCGAACTCCGCTCGGGCCTTGCT
>JAGWTP010000005.1 GCA_028868895.1 Burkholderiales bacterium | reverse complement strand
CAAGGGCGGCAAGGGCGGAAGGTGGGTCGACTCGGCATTGTCGACCGCGCGCCGCACGGGCGCTCGGCCAAGGGCAATCGCCAATCCGGCAACCGGTGAGGGACAACCGCGCGCCGCGCCACGGCCAGGAGGACACCGGCCGCCGCGTGGGCCACCCTGTCCACGCCTCGGGCCACGAAAAAAGGGCCCGCCGATTGGCGTGCCCTCGTCGGGGTTGGTGCCGACGAGAAGGTACCGGCGAGAATCCGCATTGCGAGCGCGACCGCACCGGCGAAGCATTGCGAACCCGTACCTTCCTGGATGCGGCGATGCATCCAAAGACTTCACGAAGGGGTTGCGCCGATCGAGTCCGTTCGCCCCCCCCACCCAACGACGGGATCGCCCCGATCGCTTCCACCGCACCAACCGCGCGATCCACTTCGAGGTCGGCGAGGAAGCCGAATTCGGCACCCAGATGCTTTGGACCGGCGGCAACCCTGAGCGGCTTGCGTGCGGTGTCGCCTGGAACAGCTTGTGGTTCAACAGCGCCTTTGTTTGGCAGGCGATGGCCTCGATCCGATGCGGCACCGTGGGCACCAAGTGAAGGCATTCGACCAAGCGCAGTTCGGCGCGGCGATCCCCGGCCGCGGCGCGCGGGTCAGCGCGTGGCGCTCCGGGAGGATCGGATGACCGGAAGTGGCCGCGTCCGGGTTTCCCCAAAAGGCCGTCGCAAGCCGACGATGCCCGGCACCGCGATCGCGCCGAAAGCCGGGTTGTTGGCGCTGGCTCGTACTCACACTGGCGGCCTTCGGGCGACAGCCGTCACAGCAGCGGGATGCCGGCGTTCGAGCGCACCTCTTCGAGCCGCGCACTGCAGTCAGGAATCGTCGGCGGCTTGAGTATCGATCGCGTCCTGGACTAGCGCGGCCATGGCGCGCGCGGCGTCGCAGGCCTGCTCACGCAGCCCGCGAACGGTCCCGAGGCGGTCGGGCATTGCTTCGTCCTGGCTGGCCTTGAGCTTGCCCTCGAGGCGGTCGATGGGGATCTCGATGCCCACGATGGCGCGCATCATCCGTTCCAGGAAAGGAGCCGGAGCGTCGGATACCGACCACGGCGCCGACCGATGGGCCTCACGCGCCTCGGTGAGACGTCGCAGCATGTCGAAGACCCAATCGCGGTCCTCGACCGCACGCGCCACGCCATGGGCGTGGGCCGCCACGTAGTTCCAGGTAGGGACGACCTCGCCATGCGCCTTCTTGCCCGGATACCAGCCCGGCGTGATGTAAGCCTGGGGTCCCTGGAACATGACCACGGACGGACCGGCCGAACCGAGCTCGCGCCAGACCGCGTTGGCGCGCGAAACATGGCCGATCAAAGTGCCCAGCGGCCCCCGGCTGCGGTCCAGCAGGAACGGCACGTGGTTGGCGACGAGGCCGGTGCGGCCGTGGCACACCCAGGCCCCGAGTGGGTGAGACGCCAACAGTGCGAAGAGGGTCTCGCGGTCTGTCAGTCGATGCGACGGGTTGAGGTACATGCGCGGTCCTTCACCTTCCGATCAGGACGTGCCGCACCAGCAGCGCCGACAGCGCGAACATGGTCGCAGCGATCAACCCGTCGAGCACCTGCCAGGCCCTCGGCCGGGCAAACCACGGTGCCAGCCAACGAGCGCCGAAGCCCAGCACCGAGAACCAGACCAGACTGGCCCCGGCGGCCCCAGCGATGAACCAGCCCCGCAGCGCCGCCGGCTGCTGCGCGCCGATGCTGCCGACCAGCAGCACGGTGTCCAGGTAGACATGCGGATTCAGCAGCGTAAAGGCGGCGGCCTGTGCCACCGCTGCAGCCGGCGACAACGACGAACCGGCAGCCGACGTACCCAGCCGTTGGACATGCCTTGCGCGCCGCAGCGCCTGCCACCCGTAGACCGCCAGGAACGCCGCGCCCGCCAAGGCCAGGGCGCGGGCCAGGTTCGGGCTCTGCCCCAGGGCCCGCGCCATGCCCATGACGCCCGCCGCGATCAGCACCGCGTCGGCCGCCGCGCAGAACAACACCACGCTGCCCACGTGCTCGCGGCGCAGTCCCTGGCGCAGCACGAAGGCGTTCTGGGCACCGATTGCCACGATGAGCCCCAAGCCCAGGGCCAGGCCCTGGATGAACACCGGGAAGGCGACAGAGGCGGCGGCTGCGAAGTCCATGGTGGGCCGAGCTTGCCAGTTTGAAAAGCTGAAGACAAACTAATCTCACTAATCTGGATGAAGGAAGACTGATCCATGCTCGATTACGCCGCACTCTCGGCGCTGGCAGCCGTCGTTCGGGAGGGCAGTTTCGAGCGTGCGGCGCAGGCGCTGTTCGTCACGCCGTCGGCGGTGTCGCAGCGCATTCGTGCCCTGGAAGAGCGGGTAGGCTGCGCCCTGGTCGTGCGAGGCCAACCCTGCCGCCCCACCGACACCGGCCGGCGCCTGTGCCAGCACGTGGATCGCGTGCGGCTGCTCGAACAGGAACTGCAGGGCGCACTGCCAGCGCTGGCGCCGGAAGGCGTCACCCGCGTGGCGCTGCCGATCGCAGTCAATGCGGACAGTCTGGCCACCTGGTTCGCTCCCGCGGTGGCCGCCTTCGCGGCCGCTGCCCCGGCGCTGGTCGAGTTGTCGGTAGACGACCAGGATCACACCGCCACCTGGCTGCGCAGAGGTGCCGTGCTGGCCGCCGTGACCGGAACGGCCCGGCCCCCGGCGGGCTTCAACAGCACGCCGCTGGGTGCCATGCGCTACCTCGCGGCGGCCAGCCCGGCCTACGTGGCGCGACACTTCGTCGGCGGCGTCGGCGCGGGCAGCCTGGCGCGGGCGCCCAGCCTGGTCTTCGACGCCAAGGATGACCTTCAAGCCCGCTGGGTGCGGCGCCTTTGCCACCGAGATGTGGAACTCCCTCGGCATGCCGTGCCGTCAGCCCATGCATTCGTCACCGCCGCGTTGGCGGGAATGGGTTGGGGCATGCATCCCGAGTTGTTGATCGCCCCGCACCTGGCCAAGGGCTCGCTGGTCGAAGTGGTGCCGGATACCGAACTCGACGTGCCGCTTTACTGGCAACACGCCCGCGCCGCGTCGTCGCTGATCGACGGCTTGAGCAGCGAAGTGGTGGCCGCCGCAGCCCGCGCACTGCGGTCGCCGTGACAGGTGTGCGAGCCTGACGCCAACGCCTGGCGCCGGGGTCGAACCACGGGTATCACTGGCACCGAGCGGCCGCGGTGGTCGGTCCGGCCAACCCGGCGACCAGGCTGCCATTGACCGGTCATTGAGCTTTGGCGCTGCGCCCGCCGCGACTCGATCGCCGTCAGTTCGACGCGAAGTCGTCGCCGAAGACCGCGGCAATGTCATGGCGTTCGGCCAACGGCAGCGCCATGCCCAGCTGGTCTGCGCGTTCGAAGTGGCGCCAGAGTGACGGGGACCTTGCAACGCGCCGGGTCCGAAGCCCGGGTCTGCCCGGGCGCCCGCCGAGCGTCGGCAAGCCGATGCCGGAGTCGAGTTCGATCTGGTCCGGCGCGGCGTCGGTGGCGTTGGGCAACTTCACCGCCAGACGAGTGCCACCCTCCTTGCGGTGGTACCAGACCTCGCCCTGCTGGTCGCGCAGCGCCCGCGGGTGCAGAACCGCCGGCGTCAATCGATCTTGCCGCGAGCGATCACCGGCAGTGCCGTCTCGTCCGCCTTGATGCGACGCCGACCGCGCCCGGATGCTCGTCCCGCCTCGATGATGTCGCGCAGCCGCTTCTTGGCCTGCTCTTGCTGATCCCGGCGAACCCGGTCGCCGATGTACTCGCCGGTGTTGCCGAAGCTTCCTGCGGCGACGCGGTCGTCGATGTAATCGAGCATCGACTCGGGCAAGGCGCGCATGTCGGCATCTTGGGCAGATTGACAACGGTTGCCAGCTCCGTTGGCCGACCGGTGGCGCGCGCAGTGCGAAGGTCCGGCGCTTGGTCTGGATCGCACGGGCCGCATCCGCGACCCATGCATCTCGAAGTGCAAGGGCCCGCTCATTGGCAGGCCCTTGCGGATGGTGGTGCCGGCGAGAAGAGTCGAACTCCCGACCTTCGCATTACGAATGCGCTGCTCTACCAACTGAGCTACGCCGGCGTGGTCTGTGCAGACCGCTGAAGCGGCAACGCCGCTCCGCAAAAGCGGCAATTCTAGCCGACGCGATCCGGCTACTTCAGCTCGAACGCCGCGAGCTTCTTCGGCACCGCGACGTTCTTCAGCGTCACGTAGGCCGGCATGCCGGCCTTGTACTTCGGGTAGTCCTCGCCCTGGATCAGCGGGGTGAGGTAGCGGCGGCACTTGTCGGTGATGCCGAAGCCGTCCTTGGTGATGAAGTCGCGCGGCATGAACTTCTCGACGTTGGCCACGTGCGCCAGCGGCGCCACGCCGATCTTGTAGCGGTACGGCACGTCGGAGAGGCGCTCGACCGTGGGCATCACGGCGTTGTGGCCCCTCAAGGCCAGCTCGACCGCCTTGCGCCCGAGTTCGTAGGCCTGTTTCACGTCGGTGGCCGACGCGATGTGGCGCGCCGCGCGCTGCAGGTAGTCGGCCACGGCCCAATGGAACTTGTGGCCGAGCGCGCGCTTGACCATGTCGGCGACGACCGGCGCCGCACCGCCGAGTTGCGCGTGGCCGAACGCGTCGCGCGCGCCTTGTTCGGCCAGGAAGCTGCCGTCGGCGTGGTGGCAGCCTTCGGAGACGACCACGGTGCAGTAGCCGTGCGCCTTCACCAGCGTGTCGACGCGGGCGATGAACTTCTGCTCGTCGAAGACGATTTCGGGGAACAGGATCACCACCGGGATGCCGTGCGCCTCGACCAGGCCGCCGGCCGCGGCGATCCAGCCGGCGTGCCGGCCCATCACCTCGACGACGAACACCTTGGTCGAGGTCTTGGCCATCGAGCGCACGTCGAACGAGGCTTCGAGCACCGACACCGCCACGTACTTGGCCACCGAGCCGAAGCCCGGGCAGCAGTCGGTGATGGGCAGGTCGTTGTCGATCGTCTTGGGAACGTGGATCGCCTGCAGCGGGTAGCCCATCTGCTCGCTGAGCTGGCTGACCTTGAAGCAGGTGTCGGCCGAGTCGCCGCCGCCGTTGTAGAAGAAGTAGCCGATGTCGTGGGCCCTGAAGACCTCGATCAGGCGTTCGTATTCGCGCCGGTTCGCCTCGAGCGACTTGAGCTTGTAGCGGCACGAGCCGAACGCGCCCGACGGTGTGGAGCGCAGCGCGGCAATCGACGCCGCCGACTCCTTGCCGGTGTCGATCAGGTCTTCGGTGAGCGCGCCGATGATGCCGTTGCGCCCCGCGTAGACGCGGCCGATCTTGTCCTTGTGGGCACGCGCGGTCTCGATCACGCCGCAGGCGGACGCGTTGATGACCGCGGTCACGCCGCCCGACTGGGCATAGAACGCGTTCTTCTTCTTCGTGCTTGTGGCCATGAAGGCAGTCCTCCGTGCGGTCGGGTGTGGGTTCAGGCGGCGAGCGCGTTCGAGACGATCTCGCGCACGTTGGCCGACAGGTCCGGCTTGGCCGCGACGCGCTCGATGGCGACGCGCGCCGCGCCACGGTACGGCTCGGCGAGCTGGCTCCAGCGGTCGAGCATGCGCGCCAGGCGCGCGGCGAGCTGCGGGTTGATGGCGTCGAGTGCCATCACCTGCTCGGCCCAGAACACATAGCCGGCGGCGTCGGCGCGGTGGAACGCACCCGGGTTGCCCGAGCAGAAGGCCGACAACAGGCTGCGCGCGCGGTTCGGGTTGCGGATCGAGAAGTCGGCGTGCTTGAGCAGCCGCTTGACGCGCGCGAACACCTTGCCATCGACCTCGGGCGCACCTGCCTGCAGCGCGAACCAGGTGTCGATCACCAGCGGCTCGCTGCGGAACAACTCGTAGAACCGGTGCAGCGCCGGTTCGGCGTGCTGGGCATGCGAGCGCACCAGCGCGGTCAGCGCGCCCAGCCGATCGGTCATGTGGGCGGCATCCTTGAAGCGCTGGTAGGTGCGCCCGGGCCAGACCGGGTCGCCGCTGGCGACCGCGTCGAGGCACAGCATCGCCAGCGCCCGGTTCGCGAGCGCCCGTTTGCCGGCCGAGACCGGGTCGGGCGTGTAGGGGCCGGTGACCTGATGCGCCTCGAAGGCCCATTCCCAGTCGGCCCTTAGCGCCGCGGCGAGTTGGCGCAGCATCGACTCGCGCGCGGCGTGGATGCGCGGCGGGTCGACCGGCGCGAGCTGCTCGGCCAGGTAGCTCTCGGTGGGCGGCGTGAGCACGAGGTCCTTGAACGCGGCGTCGAGCCGCGGGTGGCGCAGCACCGCGCGCATCGCCTCGACGAACGGCGCGTCGAGTTCGAGCGCGGCCTCGCCGCGCACGGCGGCGAGCAGCCGGCTGAGCGCCAGGCGCTGGCCGGCCTCCCAGCGGTTGAACGGGTCGGTGTCGTGCTGCAGCAGCACCAGCAGGTCGGCGTCGGTCAGGCCGTCGACCAGGATCACCGGCGCCGAGAAGCCGCGCAGCAGCGACGGCACCGGTTCGACGTCGATGCCGACGAAGGTGTAGAAGCTGCGCGGCTCCTCGAGCACCAGCACGCGCTCGGCCGCGGCCGGTGCGTCGGCGGGCTCGTCTTCGAGCCGCAGCGGCAGCGCGCGGCCGTCGCGCCCGACCAGGCCGATCGCCAGCGGGATCACGAACGGCTCCTGCGGGGTGTGGCCCGTGGCCGAGCCGGCCTGCTCGATGCCCAGCGTGTAGGTGCGCGACGGCGCGTCGTAGCGGCCGCGTGCCGTGACGCGCGGCGTGCCGGCCTGCGCGTACCAGCGCTTGAACTGCGGCAGCGTGCGGGCCAGCGCGCTCGCCGGGTTGGCGTCGGCGATGGCCTGCGCGAAGTCGTCGCAGGTCACGGCCTGGCCGTCGAATCGCTCGAAGTACAGCGTCATGCCTCTGGCGAAGCCGTCGCGGCCGACCAGCGTGTGCATCATGCGCACGACCTCGGCGCCCTTTTCATACACGGTGGCGGTGTAGAAGTTGTCGATCTGCGCGTAGCTCTCGGGGCGCACCGGGTGTGCCATCGGGCCGGCGTCTTCCGGGAACTGCAGCTCGCGCAGGCGGCGCACGTCGTCGATGCGCTGGACGGCGCGCGCGCTGACCGGGGAGCCGGCCCCGTTCCCCGAGGCCGGGCCACCCGCCATGTCCATGCTGAACTCCTGATCGCGAAAGACCGTCAGGCCCTCCTTCAGGCTCAACTGGAACCAGTCGCGGCAGGTGACGCGGTTGCCGGTCCAGTTGTGGAAGTATTCGTGCGCGACCACCGATTCGATGCCGGCGTAGTTGTCGTCGGTGGCGGTGGCCGGCGAGGCCAGCACGTACTTGGTGTTGAACAGGTTCAGGCCCTTGTTCTCCATCGCGCCGCTGTTGTAGTCCTCGACCGCGACGATCATGTAGCGCTCCAGGTCGAGCGCCAGCTTGAAGCGCGCCTCGTCCCAGACGATCGACGCGATCAGCGAGTTCATCGCGTGCTCGGTCTTGTCGAGGTCGCCGCGCTTGACGTAGACCTGCAGCAGGTGGTCCTTGCCCGAGCGGGTGCGGATCTGCTGCTGGCGCGCCACCAGGTCGGCGGCAACGAGCGCGAACAGGTAGCTCGGCTTGGGGTGCGGGTCGTGCCACGTCGCGTAGTGGCGGCCGCCTTCGAGGTCGCCTTGCTCCACCAGGTTGCCGTTGGACAGCAGCACCGGGTAGGCCGCCTTGTTCGCGCGCAAGGTCACGCTGTAGACCGCCATCACGTCGGGCCGGTCCAGGAAGTAGGTGATGCGTCGAAAGCCCTCGGCCTCGCACTGGGTGAACAGGCCGCCGCCCGAGGTGTACAGGCCCGACAGCCGGGTGTTCTTGTCGGGCGCGCAGGTGTTGCGGATCTCGAGCGCGAACGGGCCCGGCGGCATCTCTTGCAGGCTGTCGATCACGAGCATGCCGTCTTCATGCCGGAACGACACCGACGCGCCGTTGACCGACACCCGCGTCAGGTTCAGCTCTTCGCCGTGCAGGCGCAGCGGCTGCGCTGGCGCGTCGGCGTTGCGCTCGATCTGCATCCGGCTGATGACCATGGTCTTGGCCGGATCGAGGTCGAAGCTGAGCTCGACGCTGCGGATCCAGTAGGCCGGTGCGGTGTAGTCGCCGCGGCGCACCAGGGTGGAGGAGCCTTCACGCATCATGGGGTGCCTTGGGGTGTGCGCGGTGCGCGCGGATCAGTTCGGAAAGTTCGAGCGTCGTGAAATCGGGCGCGACCGCGATCAGGTTGTCGAACCCGGCGAAGGCCTGCGCCGGCAGCGTGGTCGTCAACGCCACCGCCTGCATGCCGGCGCGCCGTGCGCCCTCGACGCCCAACGGCGCGTCTTCGAAGACCACGCAGTGCTCGGGCGAGATGCCCAGGCGCCGCGCCGCTTCGAGAAAGATGTCGGGGTGTGGCTTGCCGCGCACCCTGGCGCCCGCGCCCGGCCCGGACAGGGTGTCGGCCGGGCTCACCACGGTGTCGACCCAGCCATCGATGCCGTGCCGCTCGAACGCCAGCGCCATGTTCGGCAGCGTCGAGGCGGTGCACACCGCCAGGCGCAGCCCGGCGGCGCGCGCCTGTTCGACGAACGCCCGCGCGCCGCCGATCAGGGCCAGCGACGGCGCCGCCAACTCGCGGTAGATCGCCTCCTTCTCGTCGGCCATCGCCGCGTGCTCCTGCACCGACAGGGCCGGGAACAGGTCGAGCAGGATCTCGGCGTTGGAGCGCCCGGCAGTGGCCGAGAAGAAGTCGCCGCTGCCCATCGACAGGCCGCGCCGTGCGTACCACTGCACCCAGGCGTCCTGGTGGTGCGGCATGCTGTCGATCAGCGTGCCGTCGAGGTCGAACAACAAGGCATGCATCTCAGACGCCTTGCTTCAGGCTGGCTTCGATGAACGGGTCGAGGTCGCCGTCGAGCACCTTCTGCGTGTTGCTGGTCTCGTAGCCGGTGCGCAGGTCCTTGATGCGGCTCTGGTCGAGCACGTAGGAGCGGATCTGGTGGCCCCAGCCGACGTCGGTCTTGGTGTCCTCGAGTTTTTGCTGCGCTTCCATGCGCTTGCGCATCTCGAAGTCGTACAGGCGCGAGCGCAGCCGCTTCCAGGCCACGTCGCGGTTGCTGTGCTGGCTGCGGCCGTCCTGGCACTGCACGACGATGCCGGTCGGGATGTGGGTGAGCCGCACCGCCGAGTCGGTCTTGTTGATGTGCTGGCCGCCGGCGCCACTGGCGCGGAAGGTGTCGGTGCGCACGTCGGACGGGTTGATGTCGATCTCGATCGAATCGTCGACCTCGGGGTAGACGAAGATGCTCGCGAAGCTGGTGTGGCGCCCGCCGGCCGAATCGAACGGGCTCTTGCGCACCAGGCGATGCACGCCGGTCTCGGTGCGCAGCAGGCCGAAAGCGTAGTCGCCCTCGACCTTGATCGTGGCACTCTTGATGCCGGCCACGTCGCCCGCCGACTCGTCTTCCATCGTCGACTTGAAGCCCTTGCGCTCGGCGTACTTCAGGTACTGGCGCAACAGCATCGCGGCCCAGTCGCAGGCCTCGGTGCCGCCGGCGCCGGCCTGGATGTCGATGAAGCAGTTGAGCGGGTCTTCCGGCTTGTTGAACATGCGGCGGAACTCGAGCTGCGCGACCGTGGCCTCGAGCTTCTGCGCATCGGCCTCGATCGCGCGCAGGCCGGCCTCGTCGCCTTCTTCCTTCGACATCTCGAACAGTTCGGTGTTGTCGGCGAGGTTGCTGGCCAGGTGGTCGATGGTCTGGACCACGGTCTCCAGCGTGCGCTTCTCGCGCCCCAGCTCCTGCGCGCGCTTGGGTTCGTCCCAGACCTTCGGGTTCTCGAGCGCGGCGACGACTTCGTTCAGCCTCAGGGCTTTCCGGTCGTAGTCAAAGATACCCCCGGAGGTCGACCGTGCGCTTCGTCAGGTCGGCCAGGGAGTTGCCTATGGCATTGATGTGTTCGACGTCCATCGGGTGCTTTCGTGGGGATCGAGCGCGGCTCGAAAGGCGCGATTTTACGTTGCGCTCCCGGCCCCGAAGTTACACCGCCAGGAACGCCTCGAGTCGCCGCGCCAGCGCTTCGGGCTGGTCGTGGTGCAGCATGTGCCCGGCCGGAGAGAGCTGGTGGCGCTCGACGTTGCGCACCACGTTCAGCCGCTCGTGAAACTCGGCCTTGGAGTAGCGCGTGCCCCACCACCTAGCGGTGTCGGTCTCGTCGCCCTCGACCCACAGCAGCGGCGCGGTGATGAGCTTCCAGCATTCGAGCACTTCGTCGCGCTGGTAGAGCAGCGGGCTGGCGCGCTTGTGGGCCGGGTCGCCCAGGATCTCGTAGCGGGCGCCGGCGCCTGCCTTCTCGACCCTGCGCGACCAGTGCTGCGCGAGCCAGGCGGCGCGCGGCGCCGACAGGCGCGGGTTGGTCTTGCGCAGCCGCTCGGCCACCGCGCCCAGGCTGTCGTAGTCGCGCAGCGCGACCGGTTGCTTGAGTTCGTCGAGCCACTGTGCGTAGCGCCGCGGCGCCTGCGTCGGCTTCGTCGCCGGCATGCCGAAGCCTTCGAGGTTGACGAGCCGGCGCACGCGTTCGGGGCGGATGCCGGCGTACAGCATCACAACGTTGCCGCCCATGCTGTGGCCGAGCAGGTCGATCGGCCGTTCGGGTGCAGCGTCGAAGCACAGCGCGTCGAGCGCGGCGTCGAGGTCGCCGAGGTAGTCGGGGAGCCAGTAGGAGTCGGTGGCGGGCGTGTCGGTCAAGCCGAAGCCGCGCCAGTCGAACGCCAGCACGTGGCGGTCGGTGGGCAGCGCGTCGACGACGAACTGGAACGATGCCGCCACGTCCATCCAGCCATGCTGCATCAGCAGCGGCGGGCGCTCGGGCGTGACCATGGAGGCGTCGCCCCACTCGAGCACGTGGTGGCGCAGGCCGCGCAGCGTCAGATAACGGCTGCGGCTCGGGCGCCGCACGGTGTAGGGTTCAACGTTCATGCGCGGCACTGTACGCGGCGCGGTGCCGGCGCGCTGTCGAAGGCGCGACAGCCGATGCGGGAGAATCGACGCCATGAACCCTTCCACGAGCGCGCCGCCCCCCTTCACGTTGCGCAGCGCCGAGTTGCGCGATGTCGGCGCCATCGTCCAGCTGATCCGCGATCTCGCCGAGTTCGAGGGCCTGACCCCGATGCTGCAGGTCACGCCCGAGAAGCTGCGCCCGCAGTTGTTCGGCGAACGGCCCGCGGCCGAGGCGCTGGTGGCCGAGCTGGGCGACGGCAAGGGCCACGGCGAGGTGGTGGCGTTCGCGCTGTTCTTCACCAATTTCTCGACCTTTCTGGCGCAGCCGGGCCTATACCTCGAAGACCTGTACGTCAAGCCCGAGCAGCGCGGCAGCGGCATCGGCAAGGCGCTGCTGACCCGGCTCGCCGCGCTGGCGGTCGAGCGCGGTTGCGGCCGCTTCGAGTGGAGCGTGCTCGACTGGAACGAAGGCGCGATCCGTTTCTATCAAGGCATGGGCGCGTCGGTGCTGCCCGACTGGCGCATCTGCCGCATGACCGGCGACGCGCTGCAGGCGCTGGGCGCGCCGGCGCGCTGACGCGCTGGCACGCGGCACGCGGCACGTCGACACACCGCACAGCCATCGGCGTGCAGGTCCGCGAGCCAGGATCGGCACACGCACCAGCCGCTATCACTTCGCGCACTGGCCGCCGGCCACCGCCACGGCGAGAAACGGCAAGCTCAGCAACCCCATGCCGGCGCCGGTGTAGTCGCCCTTCGCGCAGTCACCGCGGCCGGCGGCCTTCACTGCGTTGCCCAGGCGATCCGGTGCGCTGGTGGGCGGCGGCTCGCCGCTGGTTCGCGCGATCTGTTGCGCGAGCGAGGGTTCGCGCGCGCTGGCGCGAATCGCGCGGCGCGTGGCGGCGGTGTCCAGCAGCGAGGGCAACGCGATCGGTGCACTCGCGGCCGGCTCGGTGCGATTTGCGGTGTCGATCGTCGCCATGGGAGGCGCATCGTCCGATCGTCCGGCCAGCGGGCTGTCGACGCGGGGTTCGGGCGGCGGCCTCGGTGTGTGCCTGGGGATTCGTGACGGCGCGCGTACGGGTGGCGGGATCAAGTCTGCCGTTTGCGGCGCGGTCCTGGGTGGGGCGGGCAAGGCCGGCGCGATCAAGCGCAAGCTGACGCGCCGCGGCGCTTGCGTCGGTGCAATGTCACGCGGACGCCATACGTTCGATCCGCCGAGCAGCCAGATCAGTGCGAGGTGCGCAAGCACGACCAGCGGGACTGCCAGCAGAGGGCGTCGCCGTGTGGCGCGGCCGACGCGGCCCGGGACGCGCGTCGAAGGAACCATCATCTGCAAGGCGTCTCGTGTGGTGTCGATTCTTGACGGCCGGTCGCGGTTCAGTCGAGTCGGCACTCGCAGCATTGCGCATCGACGCTCCCGGCTGACGTGAGGAGTGGCTGCGATTGTGACCACAGGCAAGCCTCCAGACCATGGCCTGCCGTGCTGTCACGAATTTGTCGCGTTCGCACCTTGTAATGCGAGGCTTGCCGTTGTCGTCACGACGCGGCCCAGCATTCAACTCGAAGGACTCGCATGAAAAGACCCCTGATCGTATTGAGCGCCGTGGCGCTGCTGTCGGCGTGCGCCCTCGGCTCATCGGACACCAAAGCCCCGGTGGCGGCGAAGAAGAAGGTCATCATCTTCGTCTGGGACGGGTTGCGCCCGGACTCGGTGAACGCCGCCAACACGCCGAACCTGGCCGCACTGCGCGACAGCCAGGGCGTGAACTTCAGCGACAACCACGCGGTGTTCCCGACCTTCACGATGATGAACGCCTCGGCGTTCGCCACCGGCGCCTACCCCGGCACGCACGGCTTCTACGGCAACACGCTGTACCAGAGCGGCCCGAGTGGCAAGGACTCGGCCGGCAACACGCTGAACTTCAACAACCCCGTCTTCACCGAAGACTACGGCGTGCTGAACGCGCTCAACGCCTACTACGCCAACAAGCTGTATCTCGTGGGTTCGCTGTTCCAGGCCGCGCAGGCCGCAGGGCTGACCACTGCGGCGGTCGGCAAGTCGGGCGCCGCGTTCATCCAGGACTACGCCGACTACGCGGCCGACACCGCCAACGGCACCGCCAAGGGCGTGATCTTCGACGAGAAGTTCGCGTTCCCGCTGGCGTTCGCCAAAGACCTGCAAGGCGCCGGCTACGTGCTGCCCAAGCTCAGCACCGTGAACTACGGCAGCGCCCTCGCGCTGAGCGCCACCAACGGCGACCCGACCGCGGCCACCGGCACGGCGTTCGTGAACCTGGCCGACGGCGTGAGCAAGGACCCGCGCAGCCTGCAGGGCTCGCCCTACAACACGGCCAACGAATACATGATGGACGTGTACCTGAACTACATCCTGCCGAAGAAGGACCCGGACCTGTCGCTGGTGTGGTTCCGCAACCCCGACAGCACCGAGCACAACTACGGCCCCGGCGCGCCGGCCTACCTGTCGGCGCTGAGCAGCCAGGACAAGCTGCTCGGCAAGCTGATGGCGCAGCTCAAGGCGCTGGGCCTGCAGGACCGCACCGACGTGATCGTGGTCTCCGACCACGGCCACACCACGGTCGCGGGCGACCCGGCGTTCTTCCCGCTGCGCGGCCTGACCGGCGCGGCCGACGGCAGCGGCGCGGTCGGCGCGGTCGACCCGAGCGGCTACTCGGTGTCGGGCGACACGCGCACCGCCGACCTGCTCACGAAGGCCGGCATCGCCCACGTGTACGACGGCGGCGGCTGCGCCTACGACCCGGTGCTCGGTGGCATCAAGGCCGACGGCAGCAAGACCTACCCGGACCAGGTCGACGCCGACGGCTCGGTCTGCGGCAAGGTGGGGCAGAAGTACTCGACCCGCAGCTACGCGATCCCGGCCGCGCTGCCGGCCGACGCCACCGTGATCGCCGCCAACGGTGGCTCCGACTACGTCTACCTGCCCGACCACGACCCGGCGCGCCTGGCCGCGATCGTCAAGGCGCTGCAAAGCCGCAAGCAATACGGCGCGGTCTTCGTCGCCAGCCGCTACGGCGCCGTGCCCGGCACCTTGCCGATGACGCTGATCCGCACCGAGGGTGCCGGCACCACGCTGCGCAACCCCGACCTGATGGTCAGCTTCGACGACGACGAGAACGCCGTCACCGCCGGCAACCCCGGCCTGCCCGGCACCGAGTACGAGAGCTTCTTCAACAACCGCGGCATGCACGGCTCGTTCGGCGTGCGCGACGTGCACAACAGCCTGTTCGCGGCCGGCCCGGACTTCAAGGCCGGCTACCTCGACGTGTGCCCGTCGGGCAATGTCGACGTGGCGCCCACCGCCGCGGCCATCCTCGGCCTGAGCCTGCCCGGCGCCGACGGCCGCCCGCTGCTCGAAGCGCTGCAGTCCGCCGGCAAGAACTGCGATGCGGGCAGCGTGAGTGCCGGCTCGGTGGCGAGCTCGGTGGTCGGCGGCCTGACCGTGCTGAACCCCTCCGACCCGGCCGGCGGCAGCGTCGACGCTGCGCGCACGAGCTACCACTTCACGCTGTCCACCAAGGTGCTGAACGCGCCCGACGGCAAGAGCTACACCTACTTCGACAAGGCCAAGGCGGTGCGGCAATGAAGAGCGTTCGGCGCGCCGGCGGCATGCCGGGCGGCGCCGCACGCGGGGCCACGCTTGGCGTGACCACCGTGGCTTCGGTGACTGCGGCGGTGACCTTGGCGATGACCGCCATGGCCGCATCGGCGGCGCCGCCGGTGGCGGCCTCGAAGCCGAAGGCCGCCGCCGCGCCGATGCTCTGGGCGCAGGCCTTTGCGGTCGACGCCGCGCCGGCCGACGTGCACTTCCGGGCCCACTACGTCGACGGCCGGGGCACGCGCCACGTGCTCGAGGCCTGGCGCGCCGGCACGGGCTACCTGCACCGTCGCACCGACGCGGCGATCGACCTGTTCGGCGTCACCACCGCCGGCGGCGAGACCCGCTACCGGCTGCTCGACCACCGGCGCCGGATCGCCGCCGACGTTTCGCGCACCAACCTGCACCGCATCGGCGTCTATGCCGACGCCTTCGGCCTGGCGCATGTGGTCGAGCCGCCGAAGGAGCCGTACCGGATCGAGGCCGTCGATGCGCCGCCGGGCATCCAGGCCCAGGGCTGCACCTGGCGCGCACTGCTGCGCACGCAGTCGCAGCCGCGCCGCACGCTGGTGTGCTGGTCGGCGGCGTGGGGCCTGCCGGTCGCGATCGTCGACGCCGACGGCACGCCGGTCGAGGTGTTTCGCCTCGATGCCGTCGACCGGGCGGTCGATGGCGCTGCGCCGGCACGGCCAGGCGCGCTGCCGCCGGTGCCCGCGGGCTACGCGCTGGTCGACGTCAACGACGAGATCGATCCGTCGGCGGATTGAGGCGCAGCCGGCGGCGGCGCGGGGCCGGTGACGCGGCGCGCGATCGATGGCCTCAACGCCGCAGGCCGGCTTCGTACCAGCCCTTGCTGCGATTCACCAGCTGCACCACCAGCAGCATCACCGGCACCTCGATCAGAACCCCGACCACGGTGGCGAGCGCGGCGCCCGAGTCGAAGCCGAACAGGCTGATCGCCGCGGCCACCGCCAGCTCGAAGAAGTTCGACGCGCCGATCAGCGCCGACGGGCAAGCCACCGCATGCGACTCGCCGGCGCGGCGGTTCAGCCCGTAGGCCAGCGCGGCGTTGAAGAAGACCTGGATCAGGATCGGCACTGCCAGCATCGCGATGACGAGCGGCTGGCGCAGGATGGCCTCGCCCTGGAACGCGAACAGCAGCACCAGCGTGACGAGCAGCGCGCCGATCGACCACGGGCCGATCGCGTGCAGCGCGGCTTCGAGTGCGTCCGGCCCGCGGCGCAGCAGCGCACGCCGCCAGAGCTGCGCGATCGCCACCGGGACGACGATGTACAGCACCACCGAGGTGATCAGCGTCGCCCAGGGCACGGTGATCGACGACAGGCCGAGCAGCAGCGCGACGACGGGCGCGAACGCGAACACCATGATCGTGTCGTTCAGCGCCACCTGCGACAACGTGAACAGCGGGTCGCCGTGGGTCAGGCGGCTCCACACGAACACCATCGCGGTACACGGCGCGGCAGCCAGCAGGATCAGGCCGGCGACGTAGCTGTCGAGCTGGTCGGGCGGCAAATAGGGCGCGAAGACGTGGCGGATGAACACGTAGCCGAGCAAGGCCATCGAGAACGGCTTGACCGCCCAGTTGACGAACAGCGTGATGCCGATGCCGCGCCAGTGCCGGCCGACCTGGTGCAGCGCCGCGAAGTCGACCTTCAGCAGCATCGGCACGATCATCACCCAGATCAGCAGGCCCACCGGCAGGTTGACCTGCGCGACATTCATCCGGCCGACCGCCTGGAACGCGACCGGAAAGAACCGGCCGAGCGCGATGCCCACGACGATGCAGGCGAACACCCACACCGACAGAGTGCGCTCGAACCGGCTCATCGGCGCGGTGGGTGCGGGCGCGGGCAGGGTGTGGGCGGCGGGGTTCATCGGCGGCGGCTCGCGACCCTCAACGCGTGCCGATCAGCGCCAGTTCGCGCCGGATCGCGATCGCGTCCAGGCGCTCGATCGGCAGCGCCAGCATCAGTTCGATGCGTCGCTTCAATGTCAGTGCGGCGGCCATGAAGGCGCGCGTCGTTTCGTCGTCGCTGCCGCGCACCGCGGCCGGGTCGGGCACGCCCCAATGGGCCGTGGCCGGCCGGCCCGGCCAGAACGGGCAGGCCTCGCCGGCAGCGTTGTCGCAGACGGTGAGGACGAAGTCGAGCCTGGGCGCACCGGGCTGCGCGAACTCGTTCCAGTTCTTGCTGCGGTAGCCGTCGGTGGGGATGCGCAAGGCCTCGAGCGTCGCCAGCGCGTGCGGGTTGACGGTGCCGGTCGGGTGGCTGCCGGCCGAGTGCGCCTCGAAGCGCGGTGCGCCGAGGTGGTTCAACAGGCCCTCGGCCAGGATCGAGCGCGCCGAGTTGCCGGTGCAGACGAACAGGACATGACGGACCGGGTCGGGCACGGCAACTCCGTCAGCAGCAGTTGCCGGCGGGCTTGACGGCGACGCCGACCGGCCGACCGCGCGGCGCGGCCGGCCCGGACTCGGCCAGCACGCGTTCGGCGCCGGTCGAAGCCGGCGCGGCTTCATGGAACACCGGGATGTTCTCGAGCGTGTGGAAGTGCTCCCAGGCGATGCCTTGCGGGTCGGTGATCCAGTGCTTTTCGCTGCGCGCGTAGCAGCACGTGCCCACACCCTCGTCGCGCAGCGCCAGGTCGGCGGCTTGGGCGCGCGCCTTCATCGCGGCGAGCTCGGCCGGGTCGTCGGTCTGGATGCCCAGGTGGTCGATGCCGGCGCGGCTGCCACGGGTCGAGATGGCGAAGTTCACCGGCGGTTCCTGCAGCATCCACTTGGCGTAATCGGTCTCGACCCGGGTCGGCTCGGTGGCGAACAGCCGGGAGTAGAAGCCGATGTTGGTGGCGAGGTCGTCGACGTGCAGGTGCAGGTGAAAGCGCTTCATGGCGGGGCTCCGTTTCAGCAGGTGGCGCAGGCATTGCGCGGTGTCGTTTCCAGGCAATCCGTGCCCTGGCAGCAGTGGGCGGTGAGGTAGGCCAGCACCGCGTTCATGCGCTCGTAGGCGGCGCGGTAGATCAGGTTGCGGCCGTCGCGCTGCTGGGTGATCAGGCCGGCATGCACGAGCTCCTTGAGGTGGAACGACAGCGTGGTGGCGGCCACGCCCAGCTCTTCGCCGATCGCGCCGGGCGTGAGGCCGAGCGGGCCGGCGACGATCAGCGTGCGGAACGCCCGCAACCGGCTCGGCTGGGCCAGTGCGGCAAGCGCAGCGACGACATCGGTCTCTTCCATGATTCGATGATCATCGAATCATGGAACTGTGTCAAGCCTCGTGATTCAGGGCCAGCCCCGGCACCGGCCAGTCGTCGATCGCGATCAGGCGCCCGCTGCCCGACAGCGTGACGTACGCGGTGCGCAGGTCGCGCCCGCCGAAGCAGATGTTGGTCGTGAAACGATCGGGCAGCGGCACGTGGCTGGTCATGCTGCCGTCGGGCGACACGATGCTGATGCCGCCGTGCATCAGCGTGGCCACGCACAGGTTGCCGAAAGCGTCGACCGCCATCGAGTCGAAACGCTGCCAGTGGTTGCCGGGCGACGCGGTGACCATGCGCGCGCCGTTCGGCGACGGCCAGCCGTCCTTGCGCACCTGACCGGGCGCAGCGATGTCGTAGGCCCAGACGCGCGCGCCTTCGGTCTCGGCGTAGTACAGCGTGTTGCCGTCGGGCGAGAGCGCGATGCCGTTGGGCGTGATCACCGGGCGCGCGATCACGCGGGCCGCACTGCCGTCGCCGCGGCCGTAGAACACGCCGCCCAGGTCGATCTCGGTCCTGCGAAACTTGCCCAGGTCGGTGAAATAGAAGCCACCGTGGGCATCGAAGACGATGTCGTTGGGGCCGCGCAGCGCCAGGCCCTCGACACTTTCGTACAGCCGCTCGAACCGGCCGGTGGCCAGGTCGACGCGCTCGATGCGCCCGCCCGAATAGTCTTCGGCCTGGCCGGCCGGCCGGTGCGTGCCATCGGTTTCGGTGCGCCAGCGAAAGCCGCCGTTGTTGCAGACGTAGACCGCGCCGTCGGGCCCGATCGCCGCGCCGTTGGGCCCGCCGCCCAGGTCGGCGACGACGTGGATGCGGCCGTCCGGCGTGACGCGGCTGAGCGTGCCGCGGGCGATCTCCACCAGCAGCACCGAGCCGTCGCGCATCGCGATCGGGCCTTCGGGGAACTGCAGGCCGGTGGCAACTTCTCGGATCTTCATCGCGGGTCTCCTGGCGGGGTCGGGCCATGATTGTGTGCCTCGGCCCAAAGCGCAGGGCGCTCGATCGCCGGCGGGTGCATTCGGCCGGCCGCGGGCGGGCTTTGGGCCTGCGCCGGCGTGGCCTGCAAAGCTCTGTTACTGTCCCCACCAAGAACGTTTCAAGGAGACATTGCATGGGCGGTTTGAACGAACGCTTGCGCGCGCTGCCCGAGGCCCGCCTGAGCGAGATGCGGCGTGGCGTCGAGAAGGAAAGCCTGCGCTCGCGCCCCGACGGCAGCCTGGCGCTGACGCCGCACCCGGCGGCGCTCGGCTCGGCGCTGACGCACCCGAACATCACCACCGACTTCAGCGAATCGCAGCTCGAGTTCGTCACCGGTGTGCACCCCACTGCGCCGGCCTGCGTGGAGGAGCTCACGCGGATCCATCAGTTCACCTACCGCGTGCTGCGCGAGGCGGGCGACGAGATGCTGTGGGTGTCGAGCATGCCCTGCGGGCTGCCGACCGACGAGACGATTCCGATCGGCGTGTACGGGTCGTCGAACGTGGGTCGCGCCAAGAGCGTGTACCGCATGGGACTGGGCCACCGCTATGGCCGGCGCATGCAGACGATCTCGGGCATCCACTACAACTGGTCGATGCCGGGCGTATCGACCGAAGACTACTTCGGGCTGATCCGCAACTTCCGCCGCCATTCGTTCCTGCTGCTGTACCTGTTCGGCGCGTCGCCGGCGCTGTGTTCGAGCTTCGTCGCGGGCCGCGAGCACGAACTGCAGGTGCTGAAGGGCCAGACGCTGTACATGCCGCACGGCACGTCGTTGCGCATGGGGCGGCTGGGTTACCAGAGCGACGCGCAGTCCTCGCTGTCGGTCAGCTACAACAGCCTGGAGAGTTACGCCGCATCGCTGCACGGGGCGCTGACGACGCCGTATCCGCCCTATGAGGCAATCGGCATCCGTAACCTCGGCGGCGACTACAACCAGCTCGCCACGAGCCTGCTGCAGATCGAGAACGAGTTCTACGGCACGATCCGCCCGAAGCGCGTGATCTTCCCCGGCGAGCGGCCGCTGCACGCGCTGCGCGAACGCGGGGTCGAGTACGTCGAGGTGCGCTGCATGGACCTCGACCCGTTCGAGCCGGTGGGCATCGGCGCGCCGACGATGCGCTTTCTCGACCTGTTCCTGCTGCACTGCCTGCTGGCCGACAGCCCGCCCGACACGCCCGCCGAGATCAAGGCGCTGGCGCGCAACCAGCAGCGCGTGGCCGCGCGCGGGCGCGAGCCCGGCTTGCGGCTGGAGCGCGCCGGCACCGAGGTGGCGCTGGCGGACTGGGGCGCGCAGGTGCTGCAGCAGCTCGAACCGATCGCGGCAAGGCTCGATGCGCTGCACGGCGGCGCCGGCTACCGCGACGCGCTGGCACAGGCGCAGGCCACCATGCGCAACGCCGATGTCGCGCCGTCGGCGCGCGTGCTGGCCGTGATGGCGCGCGACTTCGACAGTTCCTACGTCGCCTTCACCCGGGCCCAGTCGGTGCAGACGCGCAACAAGCTGCTCGCCTTGCCGTTCACGAGCGACATGCAGGCGCACTTCGTCGCGCTGTCGAAGGCGTCGGTCGAAGACCGCCAACGCATCGAGGCCAGCGACAGCCTGCCGTTCGAGCAGTACCGGCTGCAGTACCTCTCGGAAGAGCGGCTGGGCGTGCCGGCGAAGGCCGCGCTGGCGCGCTGAACGCCGCGCCGCCGGCCGATAGACTCGCCGGCCATGAAAAAGAGCGCGCATGTCAGCGAGACCCCGGCCACGCAGTTCCTGCGCCGCCATGGCGTGAGCTTCACCGAGCACGTCTACGACTACGTCGAGCATGGCGGCACGGCCGAGTCGGCGCGCCAGCTCGGCGTGGCCGAGCACGCGGTCATCAAGACGCTGGTGATGCAGGACGAACGCGCCCGGCCGCTGATCGTGCTGATGCACGGCGACAAGCAGGTCAGCACGAAGAACCTGGCGCGGCAGATCGGCGCCAAGTCGATCGAGCCCTGCACGCCCGAGGCGGCGCAGCGCCACAGCGGCTACCAGGTCGGCGGCACCTCGCCGTTCGGCACGAAGAAGGCGCTGCCCGTGTACGTGGAAGCCACCGCGCTGGCGCTGCCGCGCATCTGCATCAACGGCGGGCGGCGCGGCTACCTGGTGGGCCTGGCGCCGGGCGTGCTCACCGAACTGCTGGCCGCCACGCCGGTGCACTGCGCGCTGTGAAGCGCGCCGCGGCGGGCGCGCACGGCGAGTGCAGAATACCGGCCACCGCAATGCACCCCCACCGCCCATGACTGCCCTGTACCCCGCGTTCGCCGCGCTGGCCGCCTACCTGGTCGGCTCGCTGTCGTTCGCGGTCATCGTCAGCCGGGTGATGGGGTTGAACGATCCGCGCACCTACGGGTCGGGCAACCCCGGCGCGACCAACGTGCTGCGCTCGGGCAACAAGCTGGCCGCGGTGCTGACGCTGCTGCTCGACGCGCTCAAGGGCTACCTGCCGGTGCTCGCGGTGCAGAGGTACGGCGCGCCGTTCGGCTTGGGCGAGGGCACGATGGCGCTGGTCGGGCTGATGGCGTTTTGCGGCCACCTCTGGCCGGTGTACTTCAAGTTCAAGGGCGGCAAGGGCGTGGCCACCGCGGCCGGCGTGCTGCTCGGGCTGAACCCCTGGCTGGGGCTGGCGACGCTGGTCACCTGGGTGATCATCGCCGCCTTCTCGCGCTACTCGTCGCTGGCGGCGATCGTCGCGGCGGTGTTCGCGCCGTTCTACCAGTTGCTGATCTGGGGCGGCGGCCCGACCGCGGTCGCCGTCATGTTCATGGGCGGGCTGTTGGTCTGGCGCCACCGCGGCAACATCCAGAAGCTGCTGAAGGGCACCGAGAGCCGGATCGGCCAGAAGGCGGCCCCGGTCGTGCCGATGGCCGCGCCCGCGCACAAGCATGCGTCCGGCCACGCCCACAAGCCCGCATCGAAATCCACCCACAAGCACGGAGCCAAACCATGAACCAGGGACTGCGCCGCTTCCACGTCGGCGACCGGCTGTCGGAGATGACGGTCTACAACGGCACCGTCTATCTCGCCGGCCAGGTGGCGAGCGATGCCAGCCAGGACATCCGCGGCCAGACCGCGCAGGTGCTGGCGATGATCGACAAGCTGCTGGCCGAGGCCGGCACCGACAAGGCGCACATCCTGATGTGCCAGATCTTCATCCGCGACCTGGCCGACTTCGCGGCGCTGAACGAGGTCTGGGACGACTGGGTCGCGCCCGGCGACGCCCCGCCGCGCGCCACCGTGCAGGCCATGCTGGCGCGGCCCGAATGGAAGATCGAAATGGTCGTCACCGCGGCGGTGTGAGCGCGGTGCGACTCGCCCCGTCGTCGCTGCAACGCGCGCCGCAATCCACCCGACCCCCGCCTCCATGACCGAACGCGTCCTCACCGGCATCACCACCACGGGCACCCCGCACCTGGGCAACTACGTGGGCGCGATCCGCCCCGCCATCCAGGCCAGCCTGGAGCCGGGCGTCGAGAGCTTCTTCTTCCTGGCCGACTACCACGCGCTGATCAAGTGCGACGAGCCGGCGCGCATCGAACGCTCGCGCCTGGAGATCGCCGCGACCTGGCTGGCCGCGGGGCTCGACCCCGCGCGCGTCACGTTCTACCGGCAAAGCGACATCCCCGAGATCCCCGAGCTCACCTGGCTGCTGACCTGCGTCGCTTCCAAGGGCTTGATGAACCGCGCCCATGCCTACAAGGCCGCGACCGACGCCAACCTGGCCGCCGGCGAAGACCTCGACGCCGGCATCACGATGGGGCTGTTCAGTTACCCGATCCTGATGGCCGCCGACATCCTGATGTTCAACGCCCACCGCGTGCCGGTGGGGCGCGACCAGGTCCAGCACATCGAGATGGCGCGCGACCTGGCGCAGCGCTTCAACCACCTGTTCGGCGCCGGGCGCGAGCTGTTCGTGCTGCCGCAGGCCGACATCGACGAACGCGTGGCGATGCTGCCGGGCCTGGACGGCCGCAAGATGAGCAAGAGCTACGACAACACCGTGCCGCTGTTCGAGGGCGGTGCGGCGGGCCTGCGCGACGCGCTGGCGCGGGTTGTCACCGACTCGCGCGCGCCGGGCGAGCCGAAGGAGCCGGAAGGCGCGCAACTGGTCGCGATCTTCGATGCCTTCGCCGACGACGCCGAGCGTGCCGCGCTGCGCGCCGCGCTGCGCGCCGGCCTGGGCTGGGGCGACGCGAAGGCGCAGGTGGTCGCGCGCATCGAGCGCGACATCGCGCCGATGCGCGCACGCTACGCCGAGCTGGTCGCGCACCCGCAGCGCATCGAGCAGACGCTGCTCGACGGCGCCCGCAAGGCGCGCGCGCTGGCGGCGCCGTTCCTGAAGGAGCTGCGCCACGCGGTCGGCCTGCGCCCGATGGTGGCCGTTGTCGCGCCGGTGGCGGTCGAAGCGAAGGCCCGACCCGCGCTGCCGGTCTTCAAGCAATACCGAGAGACCGATGGCAAGTTCTATTTCAAGCTCACCGCGAGCGATGGTCGCGTGCTGCTGCAAAGCGCCGCGTTCGACTCGGGCCGCGACGCCGGACAGTGGGTGGCGCGGCTGAAGACCTCCGGTGCCGTGGCCGACGCGCCGGTGGCACGCGGTGACAGTGTCAGCGTGCGGGAGGTTGAGGATGCGCTGGCGTTGCTGGGTGCAGCTGCGGTGGTGTCGCCGGCGTCCTGAGCGGGCCGGGAGGGGCAGGGCGCTTGCCTCGCCTCGGGGGTTTCGGCCGCGTGTGGATTAGTTCGTTCACCAGCTGACCAAGACACTCGTCAGCGACGTAGCAGGCCGGTTTCAAGTCCCAAGCGCAACACGTCGTAGCAATGACGAATGTGGGTTGCTTGCCAACCCTCCCAAACATCCGAACTCCGGCCGTCCCGACCAACACCGCGCCGCCCTCAGTACACCAGCCCCATCGCTCCGCGCACCTCGCGCATGGTCTGCCGGGCCCGAGCGCGCGCGCGTTCGGTGCCGACCTCGACGATCCAGTGCACCTGTTTCGGGTTGCTCAGATAGGCTTCGGCGCGCTCGCGCCACGGGGCCTGCTGGCGCACGATCGCGTCGATCACCGGCTGCTTGCACTCGAGGCAGCCGATGCCGGCGGTGGTGCAGCCTTGGGTGACCCAGGCCTGCGTGTCGGTGTCGGAGTAGACGCGGTGGAACTGCCAGACCGGGCAGCGTTCGGGGTTGCCGCGGTCGGTGCGGCGAACCCGGTCGGGGTCGGTCGGCATGCGCCGGATCTTGCGTTCGACTTCGGCCGGTTCCTCGCGCATTGCGATGTCGTTGGCCAGGCTCTTGCTCATCTTCGCGCCGTCGAGTCCGGGCAGCTTGCTCACTTCGGTGAGCAGCACCGCGGGCTCCGGCAACACGGTGTTGCCGCCGCCGTACAGGTGGTTGAAGCGGCGCGCCACCTCGCGCGTGATCTCGACGTGCGGCGCCTGGTCTTCGCCGACCGGCACGAGCGCGGCCTTGTAGATCAGGATGTCGGCCGCCTGCAGCAGCGGGTAGCCGAGGAAGCCATAGGTGGCGAGGTCGCGGCCCGTAAGCGCCTTGATCTGGTCCTTGTAGCTGGGCACGCGCTCGAGCCACGACAACGGCGTGCCCATCGCGAGCAGCGCGAACAGCTCGGCGTGTTCGGGCAATCGGCTCTGGATGAACAGCGTGGCGCGGTCGGGGTCGATGCCGGCGGCGAGCCAGTCGACGACCATGTCGTAGACGTTGCGCTCCAGGTCTTCGCGGTCGGCGTAGTGGGTGGTCAGCGCGTGCCAGTCGGCGACGAAGAAGTAGCACTCATGGTCGTGCTGCAGCCGCACCCAGTTCTTCAGCGCGCCATGGTAGTGGCCCAGGTGGAGCGCGCCGGTCGGGCGCATGCCCGACACCACTCTGGAGCGCGGGCGCGGGCTGGCGGGAACGGGTGCATCCATCGGCAGAAATTGTAGGCGGCTACACTGCGCGCCCTGTGAAACGCATCGTCATCCTGATCTCGGGCCGCGGCTCGAACATGCAAGCCATCGTGCGCGCGTGTGCAGCCGAACGCTGGAGCGCACAGGTCGTGGCCGTGGTCAGCAACCGGGCCGACGCGGCGGGGCTGGCGTTCGCGCAGCGGCAGGGCATCGCCACGGCGGTCGTCGATCACAGGGCCTACGCGTCGCGCGAAGACTTCGACGCTGCGCTGGCCAGTGCCATCGAAGGTTACGCGCCCGATGCGGTGGCGCTGGCGGGTTTCATGCGCATCCTGACCGACGGGTTTGTCGCGCGCTTCGCGGGGCGCCTGGTCAACGTGCACCCGTCGCTGCTGCCGGCGTTCACCGGCCTGCACACGCACCGCCGCGCGATCGAGGCCGGCTGCAAGCTGGCCGGCGCGACGGTGCACTTCGTGACACCCGCGCTCGATCATGGGCCGATCATCGCGCAGGCCGTGGTGCCGGTGCTGCCCGGCGACACGCCCGAGGCGTTGTCGGCGCGCGTGCTCGAGCGCGAGCACGTGATGTACCCGCGCGCGCTGAGCTGGCTGGTGCACGATCAGTTGCGCCTGGACGGTGGCGTCGTCACGCACACGCAGGGCGAGCCGCAACTCTTCCTGTAGCGCGGGCCGGCGCGGCGCCGACGCGGCGTCAGAACAGGCTCGCCGCGATGTTGATCGTGAACGCGAGGATGGTCGTGTTGAACACGAACGACAGCACCGACTGCAGCAGCACGAGACGGCGCATCGGGCGCGTACAGATCGACACATCGGCGGTCTGCGAGGCCACCGCGATCGTGAACGAGAAATACAGAAAGTCGGCGTAGTCGGGCTTGAAGCCGGCCTCGGTGCTCGGAAACTGCAGCCCATCGCCGTGCCCGGTGAGGTAGTACAGGCTGGCGTAGTTCATCGCGAACAGCGTGGGCAGCAGCAACCACGCTCCGGCCACGGTGGTGAGTGCAAACAGCGCATGCGGCAACGCGTAGTGCGCGCCCGGCTGCTTGGCGGTGGACAACTCGAACACGATCGCGACGATGCTGACAACCGCCGCAACGCTGACGACTGCCAGCACGGTGGCCGCGCCTTCGGCCTGCGCGACCGCGACGCGGCGCAGCCGGTCGTGGTCGGCGCGCAGCATCATCAACCCGATCAGCACCAGGAACAACCACACGCCGACGTTCCAGCCGAGCAGCGCGCGCGTCAGTGCGCTGCCGATGCCCGGGACCACGATCGCAACGGCCAGGCCGACGGCGGCAGCGATGAACATCCGGGGGCGATTGCGTACGTGTCTGAGCATGCGGCAAGGATAATCTGGCGATGCACCCGAACGCCTTGCTCGAACTCTCCACCGAACTGATCCATCGGGTGTTGCAACTGCAGCACCCGGCCGACGGCGTCGTCTCCGACTTCTTCCGCCAGCATCGCACGCTGGGCATGCGCGAGCGCCACACGCTGGCCGAGACCACCTACACGGTGCTGCGCGAGCGTCTGCTGTACCAGCACCTGGCGCAGTCGGGCAAGGGTGAGATGGAGCGCCGCCTGGCGGTGCTGGCCTGGCAGGGCAACGAGGCGTTCCTGCGCGCGGCGCTGAGCGACACCGAGCAGCAGTGGCTCGCGCAGGTTGGCACGATCGACCGCGCGGCGTTGCCCGACAAGCTGCGCCACAACCTGCCGGAATGGCTGGCGCAGCGGCTGCAGGCTGCGCTCGGCGACGAGTTCTGGCCGCTGGTCGAGGCGATGAACCAGAGTGCGCCGCTGGACCTGCGCGTCAACGCCTTCAAGGCCAAGCGCGACGAGGTGCAGGCGGCGTTCAAGGCCGAAGGCATCGAAGCGCTGCCCACGCCGTACTCGCCGCTGGGGCTGCGCATCGCCGGCAAGCCGGCGCTGCACAAGCTCGCCGTGTTCCTGCGCGGCGATGTCGAAGTGCAGGACGAAGGCAGCCAGTTGCTGGCGCTGATGCTCGGTGCCAAGCGCAGCGAGATGGTGGCCGACTTCTGCGCCGGTGCCGGCGGCAAGACGCTGGCGCTCGGCGCCGAGATGCGCAACACCGGGCGCCTGTACGCGTTCGACACCTCGGGCCACCGGCTCGCGTCGCTCAAGCCGCGGCTGGCGCGCAGCGGGCTGTCCAACGTTTACCCGGTGCAGATCGCCCACGAGCGCGACGAGCGCATCAAGCGCCTGGCGGGCAAGCTCGACCGCGTGCTCGTCGACGCGCCGTGTTCGGGCCTGGGCACGCTGCGCCGCAACCCCGACCTGAAGTGGCGCCAGACGCCGCAGTCGGTCGACGAACTGCGGGTCAAGCAGGCTGCGATCCTGGCGAGTGCCGCGCGCCTGGTGAAGCCGGGCGGCCGGCTCGTCTACGCGACCTGCAGCCTGCTCGACGCCGAGAACGAGGAGATCGCGCAGGCCTTCACGGCCGAACGCGACCGCGACTTCAAGGCGGTACCGGCGCTCGAGGTGCTGACCAAGGCGCACATCGCCGACGCGCCAACGCTGGTGCGCGGCGACTTCCTGCGCCTGTGGCCGCACCGTCATGGCACCGACGGATTCTTCGCGGCGGTGTGGGAGCGTCGCTGACGCGTCGATGCGCGCTACCGATGCCGGTTGATCCCTTGGTTGCGTTTCACCGATTCGGCTCGAGATGGGTCGAACAGGCGGCTGCTTGCCCGCCAATTCGAAGGGGATTGCCGCGGGGGCCGTCCCTTACAATCTTGCACCTGCTTTTCATGCAGACGCAAAGGTATTCATGGATTCGTTGATGCTGATTCGGGACGCTGTGATCAATTGGCTGGCCAATGGCCTGGTCACGACCACGTGGTGGGAGGTCGCGCTGGCGGCGCTGGTGATGACGCACGTCACGATCGCGTCGGTCACGATCTTCCTGCACCGTGCCCAGGCGCACCGGGCGCTCGAACTGCACGCGATTCCGTCGCACTTCTTCCGGTTCTGGCTGTGGCTGACCACCGGCATGGTCACCAAGGAATGGACCGCGATCCACCGCAAGCACCACGCCAAGTGCGAAACCGAAGAAGATCCGCACAGCCCGCAGACGCGCGGCATCAAGGCGGTGCTGCTGACCGGCAGCGAGATGTACCGCGCCGAAGCCAAGAACCAGGAAACGCTCGCCAAGTTCGGCCACGGCACGCCCGACGACTGGATCGAGCGCAACCTCTACACCCGCTACAGCTGGCAGGGTGTGGGCGTGATGCTGCTGATCGACCTGATGCTGTTCGGTGCCATCGGCGCGGCCGTGTGGGCGCTGCAGATGGCGTGGATCCCGATCACCGCGGCCGGCATCATCAACGGCATCGGCCACTGGTGGGGTTACCGCAATTTCGAGGCGCCGGACGCGTCGACCAACATTTCGCCGTGGGGCATCATCATCGGCGGCGAAGAACTTCACAACAATCACCACACCTACCCGACCTCGGCCAAGCTGTCGGTCAAGCCCTACGAGTTCGACATCGGTTGGGCCTACATCCGCGGGCTGGAAATGCTCGGGCTGGCCAAGGTGCGCAAGACCGCGCCGATGCTCAAGCTGGGCAATGTGCGGCCGGTGGCCGACGACAAGACGCTCGAGGCGATCATCGCCAACCGCTACGAGGTGATGGCCAAATACGCACGTAACCTGCGCCATGCGAGCGGCGCCGAAGTGACACGCCTGAAGGCCGAAGGCTTGGCCAGTGCGGCCAAGCTCGAGAACATGCGCCTGGCCAATCGCTGGCTGCACCGCGACGAAGACAAGATCCCCACCGCGCTGAAGGCGCGGATTGCGCTGGCCGTCGAGCACAGCCCGGGCCTGGCCAAGCTGGTCTCGATGCGCGAAGAGTTGCGCTCGCTCTGGACGCGCACCAACGTGTCGGCCGAGCAACTCGTGGCCGACCTGCAGGCCTGGTGCAAGAAGGCGGAAGAAAGCGGCATCGCTGCGCTGCAGGAATTCGCGCTGAAGCTGCGCGCGGCGCACGCATAGCCCAGAGCATCAAGCGCTCGAACGACAAGGGCCGCGAATGCGGCCCTTGTTGCGTTTGGCGACAGCAAACGAAAAGGGGCCGCGATGCGACCCCTCGTTCCCCGATGCCCGAAGGCGTTACTTCAGCTTCGTTTCCTTGTAGGTCACGTGCTTGCGTGCCTTCGGATCGAACTTGATCATCTCGAGCTTTTCCGGCGTGGTCTTCTTGTTCTTGTCGGTCGTGTAGAAATGACCGGTGCCGGCGCTGGATTCCAGCTTGATTTTCTCGCGTCCACCTTTTGCCATGATCAGCTCCTAGGCGTGTTCAGATTTCACCGCGGGCGCGCAGGTCGACGAGGACCTGCTCGATGCCCACCTTGTCGATCAGCCGCAATGCCGCGTTGGTGATGCGCAGGCGCACCCAGCGGTTTTCGGCCTCGACCCAGAAACGCCGGTACTGCAGGTTGGGCAGGAAGCGGCGCTTCGTTTTGTTGTTGGCGTGGGAGACGTTGTTTCCCACCATCGGGCGCTTGCCCGTGACCTGACAGACGCGTGCCATGACGCTTCTCCGTGTTCGTTGGATCGGATGCCAGAATTTCGGCAAAGACTGCGATTATAGACAGACTTTTCCGCGCCACCCGTCCACCGGCCTGCTCACTGCTCCAGGAACCGCTGCGCATCCAGCGCCGCCATGCAGCCCGTGCCCGCGCTCGTGATCGCCTGGCGGTAGACGTGGTCCTGCACGTCGCCGGCGGCGAACACCCCCGGCACGCTCGTCATCGTGGCCATGCCGGCGCTGCCACCCTTCGTGATCAGGTAGCCGTCCTTCATCTCCAGCTGGCCCTTGAAGATCTCGGTGTTGGGCTGGTGGCCGATCGCGATGAAGCAGCCCGTCAGCGCCAGCTCGGTGGTCGCGCCCAGCGAGCCCGGTACACCCGGCGCACCCGGCGCACCCGACGATCCCTGCGTGCTGCGCAGCCGCACCCCCGTCACCCCCGAGGCGTCGCCCAGCACCTCGTCCAGCGCCTGCCACAGGTGCAGCTCCAGCTTGCCCTCGGCGACCTTGGCATGCAGCTTGTCCACCATGATCGGCTCGGCGCGGAACTTGTCGCGCCGGTGGATCAGGTGCACCTTGCTGGCGATGTTGGCCAGGTACAGCGCCTCCTCCACCGCGGTGTTGCCCCCGCCCACCACGCAGACCTCCTGGCCCCGGTAGAAGAAGCCGTCGCAGGTCGCGCAGCCGCTCACGCCGCGGCCCATGAAGGCCGCCTCCGAAGGCAGCCCGAGGTACTTGGCCGAGGCCCCGGTGGCGATCACCAGCGCGTCGCACGTGTAGGCGCCCGAGTCGCCGGTCAGCCGGAACGGGCGCACCCCCAGCTCGACCTGGTTGATGTGGTCGAACACGATCTTCGTGTTGAAGCGCTCGGCATGCTTCTGGAAGCGCTGCATCAGCTCCGGGCCTTGCACGCCGTCGACATCGGCGGGCCAGTTGTCGACGTCGGTGGTCGTCATCAGCTGGCCGCCCTGGGCGATGCCGGTGACCAGCAGCGGCGCGAGGTTGGCGCGCGCGGCGTACACCGCGGCGGTGTAGCCGGCCGGGCCCGAGCCCAGGATCAGGACGCGGGAGTGGGTGCTGGGTGTGGTCATGGAAAACGAGGCTGGGTGAAGGAGGCGAGGGCGACGGCGATGGCGCGCAGCGCCAGTCTGACATGGGGTTCGTTCCGGCTGGCGCACGCGCCGATAGCGGCGACAATGTTCAAATTGTAGGCAGCGTGAACTTTTCGCGATTTCAGCGCCGGCAATGCCGTGACCTTGCGCAGCGTCCGGCGGGCGGGGTGGGCGAACCCCCGAAGTGCAACAAATCGAAAGGCACACCGAATGGCAATGCTTTCCAACCTCGATCTGATCCGGCGCGTGCCGTTGTTTTCACTGTTGACCAACGACCAGGCCCAGGGCATCGCCGACAGCGTCGTCAAGCGACGCTACCGGCGCGGTGAGATCGTGGTCGAGCACGGCAAGAAGTCGAACGCGCTGTTCATCCTGCTCACCGGCCGGGCCCGCGTGCTGACGGCCGATTCGCGCGGCCGCGAGGTCATCCTTGCAGTGTTGCAGCCGGGCGACTATGTCGGCGAGATGAGCCTCATCGACAACGAGCCGCATTCGGCCACGGTTCGTGCCGAAGTCCAGACCGACATGCTGATCCTGGGCCGCGCCGAGTTCGCGCGTTGCCTGCCCGAGAACTCGAGCCTGTCGTACGCGATCATGCGCGGCCTGGTGCACCGCCTGCGCGCGGCCGACCGGCAGATCGAGTCGCTCGCGCTGCTCGACGTCTATGGCCGCGTGGCCCGCACGCTGCTCGACATGGCCGAGATGGAGAACGGCGTCAACACGATCCGCAACAAGGTTTCACGCCAGGACCTGGCCAAGGTCGTCGGTGCCTCGCGCGAGATGGTCAGCCGTGTCATGAAAGACCTGGAGGAGCGCGGCATGATCGAGACGCAGGAAAACGGCTCGGTGATCATCAAGGAACAGCTGACTCGGTGACACGCGCGGCGCGTGGCAGCCGGGTCGGCCCGGCGCTGTCGCGATCGGCCACAATTCGCCGATGACGTTTCCTCTCGGCTCACTGCGCTCCGACGGCGGGGCCCCCAACAGCCCGGTTTCTGCGAGAGCCGCCACCAAGCGCGGCGGCAAGCGCGCGTTGCCGGTGCCGCACCACCCGGCCGGCTGGCGCGCCCAGTTCGTGCTGCTGGTCACCGGCATGTTGTGGCTGCTGGCCGTGCTCGCACTGGCCACCCACAATGCCGCCGACCCGGCGTTCTCGACCTCGGGCTCGACCGCCGTGGTGTTGAACAAGGCCGGCACGCTCGGCGCCTGGTTCTCCGACCTTTCGTATTTCATGTTCGGCTACTCGGTCTGGTGGGCCGTGGCGGTCGGGTTGCGGGCCTGGCTCGGCGCGTTGGCCCGGCTGCTGCGAAGCGACCCGGCGGCGCCACCCGCGCCCACCGACGCGCCGCGGCCGGTGTGGCTGTTCTGGATCGGCCTGGCGATGCTGCTGGCCGCCAGTTCGTCACTCGAATGGACGCGCCTGTACCTTTGGGAAGGGCGGGTCGCGGGCGGCCACGCTGGCGGCGCGCTCGGCTACATGCTGGGCCACGCGAGCCAGAACCTGCTCGGCTTCGCCGGCTCCGGCGTGCTGTGGATCGCGCTGCTGGTCGCGGGCGCGGCGCTCGCATTGCGCTTCTCATGGCTGCGGCTGGCCGAAGGCATCGGCGCCTGGATCGAGTCGCTGCGCGAACGGCGCGTCGAGCGCTTCGAGCGCGCCGAGGACTTGCGCGTCGGCGAGCAGGCCCTGCGCGAACGCGAGGCGGTCGCCGAGGTCGAGCAGCACCTGCACGAAGACCACCTGCCGATCGTGATCGAGGCGCCGGTGATGGAGGTGCCCAAGAGCACCCGCGTCGTCAAGGAACGCCAGAAGCCGCTGTTCAGCGAACTCGTCGACACCAAGTTGCCGCAGGTCGATCTGCTCGACGCCGCGCCGGGTCGCACCGAGAGCGTGGCGCCCGAGACGCTGGAGATGACCTCGCGGCTGATCGAGAAGAAGCTCAAGGACTTCGGCGTCGAGGTGCGGGTCGTCGCGGCCTCGCCCGGCCCGGTGATCACGCGCTACGAGATCGAGCCCGCGGTCGGCGTGAAGGGCTCGCAGGTGCTGAACCTGTCGAAGGACCTGGCGCGCTCGCTGAGCCTGGTGAGCATCCGCGTGGTCGAGACCATCCCCGGCAAGACGACGATGGCGCTGGAACTGCCCAACGCCAAGCGGCAGATGATCCGCCTGTCGGAGATCCTGGGCTCGCAGGTCTACAACGATGCCCAATCGCAGCTCACCATGGGGCTGGGCAAGGACATCGTCGGCAACCCGGTGGTGGCCGACCTGGCCAAGATGCCGCACTGCCTGGTGGCCGGCACCACCGGCGCGGGCAAGTCGGTGGGCATCAACGCGATGATCCTGAGCCTGCTGTACAAGGCCGAGGCACGCGATGTGCGGTTGATCCTGATCGACCCGAAGATGCTCGAGATGAGCGTCTACGAAGGCATCCCGCACCTGCTGTGCCCGGTCGTCACCGACATGAAGCAGGCCGCCAATGCGCTCAACTGGGGCGTCGGCGAGATGGAGCGCCGCTACAAGCTGATGAGCAAGTTGGGCGTGCGCGGCCTGGCCAGCTACAACAAGAAGCTCGACGAGGCCAAGGAGCGCGGCGAGCTCCTGCCCAACCCGTTCAGCCTCACGCCCGAACAGCCCGAGCCGCTCGAACGCCTGCCCTTCATCGTGATCGTGATCGACGAACTCGCCGACCTGATGATGGTCATCGGCAAGAAGATCGAGGAGCTGATCGCGCGCCTGGCGCAGAAGGCGCGCGCCTCGGGCATCCACCTGATCCTGGCCACGCAGCGCCCGAGCGTGGACGTGATCACCGGCCTGATCAAGGCCAACATCCCGACGCGGCTGAGCTTCCAGGTCAGCAGCAAGATCGACTCGCGCACGATCCTCGACCAGATGGGCGCCGAAGCGCTGCTCGGCATGGGCGACATGCTCTACATGCCTTCGGGCACCGGGTTGCCGATCCGCGTGCACGGTGCGTTCGTCAGCGACGACGAGGTGCACCGCGTGGTCAGCTACCTGAAGAGCCAGGGCGAGCCCAACTACATCGAGGGCATCCTCGAAGGCGGCACGCTCGACGGCGAAGGCGGCGACGTGCTCTCGGGCGAAAGCGGCGTGATGGGCGGCGGCGAAGCCGACGCGATGTACGACCAGGCGGTGGCGATCGTGCTGCAGCACAAGCGTGCGTCGATCTCGCTGGTGCAGCGCCACCTGCGCATCGGCTACAACCGCGCGGCGCGCCTGCTCGAACAGATGGAAAAGTCGGGACTGGTCTCGAGCATGTCGACCAACGGCAACCGCGACATCATCGTTCCGGGCCGCGCCGAATGAAGAGACTACTAGCCGCGTTCGCGCTGGCGCTGGCCACTCTCACCGCGCAGGCCGATGCGGTCGACACCCTGAAGGCCTTCATCCGCGACGTGAAGACCGGCCGCGCGCAGTTCACCCAGACCGTGACCTCGCCCGACGGCGCGAAGAAGAAGGTGTCCAGCGGCTACTTCGAGTTCTGGCGCCCGAACCGCTTCCGCTTCGTCTACGAAAAGCCGTTTCAGCAGGTCATCGTCGCCGACGGCCAGAAGGTCTGGATCTTCGATGCCGACCTGAACCAGGCCAGCTCGCGCAAGTTCTCGTCGGCACTCGGCGCCACGCCGGCCGCATTGCTCGCCGGCGGCTCGCTCGACAAGGACTTCGAACTCACGTCGCTGCCCGCGAAAGACGGCCTCGACTGGGTGCTGGCCACGCCGAAGCAGAAGGACAGCGCGTTCAAGTCGGTGCGCGTGGGCTTCCGCGGCAAGGATTTGGCCGCCGTCGAGATCGTCGATGCATTCGACCAGCACTCGTTGCTGCAGTTCAGCCAGTTCATTTCGGGCGTGCACTTCGCCGCCGATGCGTTTCACTTCACACCGCCGGCCGGGGCCGACGTCATCGAACAATGAAAGTCACCGTCATCGGAACGGGGTACGTGGGCCTGGTGGCCGGGGCCTGCCTGGCGGACATGGGCAACCACGTGGTCTGCCTGGACCTCGACGCGGCCAAGGTCGCGATGCTCAATGCCGGCGGCATCCCGATCCACGAGCCGGGTCTGGAGGAGATCGTCCACCGCAACGCGCAGGTCGGGCGCCTGCGCTTCACCACCGACGTGGCCACCGCCGTCGCGCACGGCACCTTGCAGTTCATCGCGGTGGGCACGCCGCCCGACGAAGACGGCTCGGCCGACCTTCAGTACGTGCTCGCCGCGGCGCGCAACATCGGCCGCCACATGACCGACTACAAGCTCGTCGTCGACAAGAGCACCGTGCCGGTGGGCACCGCGGGCAAGGTCAAGGCCGCGATCGAACACGAACTGGCATTGCGCGGCGTGGCGCTCGAGTTCTCGGTCGCCTCCAACCCCGAGTTCCTGAAGGAAGGTGCGGCGGTGGCCGACTTCACGCGCCCCGACCGGGTCGTGGTCGGCGCCGAAGACGAGCGCGCGATCATGCTGCTGCGCGCGCTCTATGCGCCGTTCCTGCGCAACCACGACCGCATGCTGGTGATGGACGTCCGCAGCGCCGAATTCACCAAGTACGCGGCCAATGCGATGCTGGCCACGCGCATCAGCTTCATGAACGAACTCTCGCGCGTGGCCGAGCGGCTGGGCGCCGACATCGAACTGGTGCGCTTAGGCATGGGCACCGACCCGCGCATCGGCACGCACTTTCTCTACGCTGGCGCCGGCTATGGCGGCAGCTGCTTCCCGAAGGACCTGCAGGCGCTGGCCCGAACATCGGCCGAGGCCGGCCTGCCGTCGAAGATGCTGGCCGCGGTCGAGGCCGTCAACGCCGAGCAGAAGATGGTGCTGGTCGACAAGGTCGTGGCCCGCTATGGCCCTGACCTGCGCGGCCTCACTTTCGCGCTCTGGGGGCTGGCCTACAAGCCCAACACCGACGACATGCGCGAGGCGCCGAGCCGCGTGATCGTGGCGGCGCTGGCCGCACGTGGGGCCGCGGTGCGCGCCTACGATCCGGTGGCCCGCGACGAGGCTGCCCGCGTCTTCGGCGACCTGCCCGGCCTGACCCTCGTCGCTTCGGCCGAGCAGGCGCTCGCCGGCGCCAACGCGCTGGTCATCGTCACCGAGTGGAAGGAGTTCCGCACGCCCGACCTCGAGGCCGTGCGCGACGCACTGAAGGACGCGGTGGTGTTCGACGGCCGCAACCTGTACGAGCCGGCGCTGATGCACCGAATCGGCATCGAATACCACGCCATCGGCCGGCCGATGCGCTGAGTGTGCGGCGCGTCGCCGCGCCGGACCTTCGGGCCGCTCAACCGGCCGTCGTTCAGGCCGGTGCCGCCGCTCGAGGCGCGCCGACGCCGTCGATCACCGGACCCTGCAGCGCCAGCTCACCGCTGCGCCCCGCCACTTCACCGCGCAGTACGCGGCAGCGCGGCAGCGTGGCGCGGTCCGTCAGCGCCGCAATCTGGCCCAGGCTCGCGAAGCTGTGCCCCTGCGCGCGCCAGCCTCGCAGCAACCGCTCGAACACCGGCAGCAGCTTTTGCCCCTCGAGCTCGGCGTGCAGCGTGTAGACCTGCAGCGGTGCGGGGTCGCGCTCGGTGAGGTCGAGCAGCGCCCGGTCGACGTTGCCGGCGTCGCGGCCGTCCAGGCCGAGCAACTCGTCGAGCGTGGGCAAGGTGGTGGGGAATTGCGTTGGACCGAGCTCCCGGCCGGCCGCATCGACCGGCACGAACGGCGTGCTGCCGCGCGTGTCGGAGGCCACCGTGTAGCCGAGCTCGGCCTGCAGCGCCAGCGCGTGGTCGTTCATCTGCCAGCCGGCCGCGCCGTGCACGGCGGGCGCATGGCCGAAGACTTCCGCATAGCGCCGGGTGGCGCGCTCCAGCTCGGTACGCGTCCAGGCTTCGCTCGCGTCGGCGACATGGTCCTGCCAGCGCACGTGGTCCCAGGTGTGCACGCCGGTCTCGAAGCCGGCGCCTTCGATCGCGCGCAGCGTGGCGGCCTCACGGCGGCCGATGTCGGGGCCGGGCAGCAGCGTGCCGTAGAGCAGCGTGCGCACGCCGTAGTGCTCGAGCACCGAGGTGCGCGCCACCTTGCCGAAGAAGCCGGGCCGCAAGGCGCGCCGGATCGCGCGGCCGGTGTGGTCGGGCCCGAGGCTGAACAGAAAGCTCGCCGGCGCGCCGACGCGCTCGAGCAGCCGGGCGAGCGCCGGAACGCCCTCGCGCGTACCGCGCCAGGTGTCGACGTCGATCTTCAGGCACAGCGTTGCCACGGCGCGCGACGGGGGTTCTCAGTCGTTCAGGTGGCGCGCGTCGTCGAGCTGGTCGCGGTAGTGGTCGAACAGCCGGCCGAGCGCCTGCTGCATGGTCGCGCGCGGTGCCCAGCCCAGGTCGTGCATCGTGTTGTCGATCTTCGGCACGCGCCGCTCGACGTCCTGGTAGCCCTTGCCGTAGTAGGCGCCCGACGAGGTTTCGACCAGTTTGACCTGGGCCGCACGCTCGCGATAGGCCGGCAGCGTGGCGGCCAGCGCCAGCATCATCTCGGCCAGTTCGCGCACCGACAGGTCGTTGGCCGGGTTGCCGATGTTGTAGATGTTGCCGCGCGCGCGGCCCTCGGGGTTGACGAGGATCTGCATCAGCGCGGCGATGCCGTCGTCGATGTCGGTGAAGCAGCGGCGCTGCCGGCCGCCGTCGACGAGCTGGATCGGTTCGCCGCGCACGATGTGGCCGAGGAACTGCGTGATCACGCGGCTCGAGCCTTCCTTGGCGGTGTGCAGGCTGTCCAGCCCCGGGCCGATCCAGTTGAACGGCCGGAACAGCGTGAAGTCGAGTCCCTGTTCCTGGCCGTAGGCGTGGATCACGCGGTCGAGCAGCTGCTTGGAGCAGGCGTAGATCCAGCGCGGCTTGTTGATCGGCCCGTAGACCAGCGGCGATTGCTCGGGGTCGAAGGCGTCGTCGGCGCACATGCCGTAGACCTCGCTGGTGCTCGGGAAGATCACGCGCTTCTTGTACTTCACGCAGTGCCGCACGATCGGCAGGTTGGCCTCGAAGTCGAGCTCGAACACGCGCAGCGGCTCGCTCACGTAGGTGGCCGGCGTGGCGATCGCCACCAGCGGCAGCACCACGTCGCACTTGCGCACGTGGTACTCGATCCACTCCTTGTTGATCGTGATGTCGCCCTCGAAGAAGTGGAAGCGCGGGTGGTCCATCCAGGGCGCGACGCGCTCGGACTGCATGTCCATGCCGTAGACCTCCCAGTCGGTCGTTTCGATGATGCGCCGCGTCAGGTGGTGGCCGATGAAACCGTTGACGCCGAGGATGAGGACTTTGAGCATGGGGAAGGTTCCTGAAGAAGGAGTTTGGATCTGGTTCGCGAGCGCCCGCAGGCTCAGACGTCGGGCATGAGTGCGGTGGCGCCGAAGCGCGACACAAAACCGGTCGCGTCGAGCGGCGCGCCCGCCACCGACGCGGCGAGGACGCGCAGCAGCACGCCGTCGGCGGCCTGCAGCCACAGCGCGCCGTCGCGCGTGAACACCGAGAACCGCGCGCCGGTGCGCGCCGGAGCGGGGGTCTCGCAGACCCGGGTGCGTGCCAGCCCGATGCGCACGCCGCCGGACTCGAAGTACGCGCCCGGGTATTCCGGCGGCGCTACGGCCCGCACCAGATCGTGGATCTGGCGGCCGCCGGCGGTGGCGGGGATGCGGCCGTCTTCGGCGCGCCGCCCGCCGAAGTAGCTGCCGCGCGCCAGGTCCTGCGGCGTGAGCACGGCCGAGCCGTCGATCAGGCGCGGCAGCGCGCGCGCGAGCACGATCTCGGCCGCGACGACGACCTTGTCGAACACCTCGCGTGCGCTGTCGTCGCGCAGGATCGGTACCGCGCACTGGTCGACCAGCGCGCCGCGGTCGGGCTGGACCTCCATCGCGTGCAGGCTGGCGCCGGTCTCGCGTTCGCCATGCAGCACCGCCCAGTTGACCGGCGCGCGGCCGCGGTACTTCGGCAGCATCGAGCCGTGCATGTTGTAGGCACCGCGGCGCGGCAGGGCCAGCAGCGGCGCCTTCAGCATCTGGCGGTAGTAGAACGAAAACAGGAAGTCGGGCGCGTGGCCGCGGCACTCGGCGAGCACGTCGGGCGCGTTCGCGTCGGCGGGCGCGATGCAGCGCAGGCCGTGTTCGGCCGCGACCGCGGCGACGCTGGCGAACCAGAGCGCCTCGGCCGGGTTGTCGGCGTGGGTGACGACGAGCCGCACGTCGACGCCGCCGTCGAGCAGCACCTTCAGGCAGCGCGCGCCCACGTTGTGGTACGCGAACACGACGGCGCTGGCGCGCGCGACGGCGCTCACGGTTTGCGTTCCAGGATGGCGCTGATCACGTAGCGCGGGCGCGAGCGCACTTCCTGGAAGATGCGGCCGACGTATTCGCCGAGCAGGCCGATGCCGAACAGCGCCAGCCCGATCAGCAGGAAGGCGATCGCGAACAGCGTGAACAGGCCGCCTTCTTCGGGGCCGATGATCAGGCGCCGCGCCACCAGCAGCACCACCAGCGCGGCGGCCCCCAATGACACCGCCATGCCGAGCATCGAGAACCACTGCAGCGGCACCACCGAGAAGCCGGTGACGAGGTCGAAGTTCAGGCGGATCAGGCTGTACAGCGAATACTTGGACTCGCCGGCGTGGCGCTCTTCGTGGCCGACCTCGATCTCGGTGGGCCGGCGCGCGAACTGGTAGGCCAGCGCCGGAATGAAGGTGTTCATCTCGCCGCACTGGTTGATGAGCTGGACGATGTTGCGGCTGTAGGCGCGCATCATGCAGCCCTGGTCGGTCATCTCGATGCGGGTGATGCTGGCGCGCAGCCGGTTCATGCTGCGGCTGGCCCAGCGCCGCCAGACCGAGTCGCGCCGCCGGCGCCGGATCGAGCCGACGTAGTCGTGGCCGTCGTCCATCGCGGCGAGCAGGTTCTTGATGTCTTCGGGCGGGTTCTGCAGGTCGGCGTCGAGCGTGACCACGCGCTCGCCACGGCAGTGCTCGAAGCCGGCCAGGATTGCGCGGTGCTGGCCGAAGTTGCCGTTGAACAGGATCACGCGCGTCACGTCGGGGCGGCGCTCGAACTGCTCGGCGAGCAGCTGCGCCGAGCGGTCGCGGCTGCCGTCGTTGATGAACACGACCTCGTAGCGCAGCCCGAGTGCGTCGAGCGCCGGATAGAGCCGGTCGAACAGCGCGCCCAGCCCGGGCTCTTCGTTGTAGACCGGGATCACGACGCTCAACGCCACCGCGTCGGCGGCGGTGGCGCTCGCCGGCTGGCCCGAGCGCAGGTCGATGGCTTCGTGGAGTTGCATGTGCGTGTGCCCGAGCGGCGTGTCAGTTCAGGGCCGGCGCGAGCACGCGGCGCAGCGCGTCGCAGACGCGGTCGACGTCGGTGTCGGCCATCGCCGGGAACAGCGGCAGCGTGACGATGCTGCGTCCGATCCGCTCGGCCTCGGGAAAGTCGCCCTCGCGGTGGCCCAGGCCCCGGTACAGCGTGAACAGGTGCATCGCCGGGTAGTGCACGCCGATGCCGATGCCTTCGAGCTTCATCGCCTCGATGAACGCGGCGCGCGTGATGGAGGTCGGCGACAGCGGCAGCAGCGGTTGGAACATGTGCCAGTTGCCGTGTTCGTATTCCTCGATCGGCAGCGTCAGGCCGAGGTGGCGGTCGAGCCGCTCGAAGTAGCGTCGCGCCAGCTGCTTGCGGCGCTGGTTGAAGCCGTCGAGCTGCTTGAGCTGCCCCAGGCCGATGGCGGCGGCGACGTCGGTCAGGTTGGCCTTGCCGCCGAGCCGCTCGACGTCCATCGTGCCGTCGGCGAAGCGCACCACGCCCTGCAGCCGCAGCGCCTCGAAGCGGCGCGCCTCGTCGTCGGTGTTCATCACCAGGCAGCCGCCTTCGGCCGTGGTCATGTTCTTGTTGGCATGGAAGCTGATCGACACCAAGTCGCCGCTGCGGCCGATCTCGACGCCGCCGCTGCGCGCCCCCATCGCCTGCGCGGCGTCTTCGATCACGCGCAGGCCGTGGCGCTGCGCGATCTCGTACAGGCGCGCGCGGTCCACCGGCAGGCCGGCCAGGTCGACCGGCAGGATCGCCCGCGTGGCCGGCGTGATCGCGGCCTCGATGCGGGTGAGGTCGATGTTGCGGGTGGCGGGGTCGACGTCGACGAACACCGGCGTGGCGCCGACCTGCAGGATCACGTTGCCGGTCGCGACCCAGCTCAGCGGCGTGGTGATGACCTCGTCGCCCGGGCCGACGCCGGCGAGCCGCAGCGCCATCTCGAGCGCCGCGGTGGCCGATGCCGCCAGCCGCACCGGCCGTCCGCCGTAGCGCTGCGACAGCGCCGCCTCCAGCGCCTTGCAGCGCGGGCCGGTCGTGAGCCAGCCGGAGAGCAGCACTTCGGCGACGTCGGCGATCGTCGCTTCGTCGATGCTCGGCCGCGTGAACGGCAGGAACGGCAACCCGGTCGTCACGTGTGCGCCCCCGAGCGCGCGACGATCGTCACGCCGATGAGGATCACCGCGATGCCGAGCCAGCGCTGCAGCGAGACTGCCTCGCCGAACAGCCACATCGCGAGCAGCGCGTTGACGACGTAGCCGATCGACAGCATCGGGTAGGCCACGCTCACGTCGACGCGCGACAGCGCGACGATCCAGACCACCACGCTGACCACGTAGCAGGCCAGGCCGCCGAGCACCGCGGGGTGGACCGCCAGCGCACCGGCCACGCCGCGCAGCGCGCTCCAGCCGGCGATCGGGCCGACCGAGCCGGCGCCGGCCTTCAGCAGCAGCTGCGCCACCGCGTTGAGCAGCACGCCGGCCAGGATGATGAGCATGTCGGGCAGTCGCATGGTCGGGTTCGTGGTTCGCAGCCTGCGTTGTTGAGAGCGCTCGTACGGGATCGGCAATCAGGCCCGTGCGCTCAGGGCTTGACGACCACCAGGCGGCGCGGGTCCTGGTAGACCACCTGCATCGGCAGGCCGCGCCGGCGCAGTTCATCGAACGTGGGCTGTGTCATGTAGGCCGCCGCGTGCGGTTCGCTCTGCCAGCGCGCGATGAACGCGTCGAGTGTCGGGATCCAGCGGTCGGGCTCGTGCTGCTCGCCGAACGCGAACTCGTCGCGGTAGTCGACCAGGATTATCGGTCGGCGCAGGTAGAACGGCAGCGTCTGCTCGTAGCTGCGCACCGAGTACACCGGCGTGGTCGCGTCGATGCGCGTGGCGAGCACGCGCGCGATCGCGTCGCCGCTCTTGAGTTGGCCGTAGGTGTCATGCGACTCCAGCACGATCAGCGTGGCGCCCAGGTGGGCCGCTGCCACCACCGCCAGCGCGGTCGAGCGGCGCTGCCGGCCGAGCAGGTGCCAGGCCAGCGCCGCGCCTGCCAGAAAGAGCACCGCGCCACTGCCGATGCCGCGCGCCAATGCCTCCACCGCCGGCCGCGGCACCCCGGGGCCGACGAAGCGTTCGGTCTGCGTCAGCGCCAGCAGTGCGGCGGCCCACAGCAGCGCGGGCACGAGCAGGTGCAGGCGCAGTGCGCGCACGCTGGCACGGTCGATCTCGCGCGCCAGCAACAGCGCCAGCGCCGGGAAGATCGGCAGGATGTACGAAGGCAGCTTGGAGTCGGAATCGCTGAAGAACACGAAGATGAACACGCTCCACACCAGCAGCAGGCCGGCCGCGAAGTCGGCGCGCCGCGGGCGCAGCAGCCACGGCAGCGCACTGGTCCAGGGCAGCAGGCCGAGCAGCAGATAGGGCACGAAGTACCACCAGGCACCTTCGCGGTGGTGCACGTTGGTCAGGTAGCGCTGGAAGTGTTCATGGATGAAGAAGAACCAGGCGTAGTCCGGGTTGCGCGCCGACACCAGCGCGAACCAGGGCACCGTGACGAGCAGCATGAGCGCCAGGCCTGGCCACCAGCGCAGGCGCCGCCAGAGCGAAAACTCGAACCGCCACAGGCTGTGCAGGATCAGCACCGCGCCGGGGATCAGGATGCCGACCAGGCCCTTGCTCAACACCGCCAGGCCCATGCCGACCCAGGCCGCGACCATCCAGCGCCGCTGCTCGACCTCGCTGGCGCCTGGGCGCTCGGCGAGCAACACGGCGCACAGCACCAGCGTGAGCGTGGCGGTCAGCCCGGCGTCGAGCGACAGGAAATGGCTGTTGACGACGATCCAGGTGGTTGCCCCGGCAATCAGCAAGGCGTGCAGCCCGGCGCGCGGGCCCCACAGCCGCGCCGCGGTGTGGCCGACCAGGAACACCGTGGCCAGCCCCGCGATGCCCGAATACAGCCGCGCGGCGAATTCGTTGATGCCGAACAGCCACAGGCTCAGCGCGCCGCCCCAATACTGCAGCGCCGGCTTTTCGAAGTAGAGCAGGCCGTTCAGGCGCGGCGTGATCCAGTCGCCGCTTTGCAGCATGCCCAGCGAGATCGTCGCGTAGCGGCCTTCGTCGGCGCTGATCAGCGAACGCCCGGCCAGCGTGGCCAGCCACACCACCGTGAACACCGCGAGCAGCGCGTAGAACCCGCCCCGCGACGGCAGATCGGCAGTGCGCTCGGGCAAGGGTGGGTGTGGATTCAAGAGCGATCGGATGACGATGCGGCAGGGTCCGCGCGGTGGCCGGCGGGTCGTGTGGACGGGGCGGCGCGGGTGGTGCCGGGCTGCGGCAGTGGCGCCGTCGGGCCCGGTCTTTTCGGCAGCCGAGACTCTAACAGCAGCGCCGTGCGCCACGCCCGGCCCGGCCGGGCGTGGCACGGCTCGGGCGCAGGCGTGACCCGGCGCCGCGCAGGCGGCGACAATCCGGCCGATGTCGACCCCCACGCTGCCCTTCGACGATGACGCCGACGCGCTGGCCCCGCTGGCCACCCGGCTGCGCCCGGCCACGCTGGCGCAGGTGATCGGCCAGCAGCAACTGCTGGGCCCGGGCAAGCCGCTGCGCGTGGCGTTCGACTCGGGCCGGCTGCATTCGATGATCCTGTGGGGACCGCCGGGGGTGGGCAAGACCACGCTGGCGCTGCTGGTCGCGCAGGACTTCGACGCCCAGTTCATCGCGATCTCGGCAGTGCTCGGCGGCGTGAAGGACATCCGCGAAGCGGTCGAACGTGCGCAGGTCGCGCGCTCGGCCGGGCGGCGCACGGTGGTGTTCGTCGACGAGGTGCATCGCTTCAACAAGGCGCAGCAGGACGCGTTCCTGCCGCACGTCGAGTCGGGCCTGTTCACCTTCATCGGTGCGACCACCGAGAACCCGTCGTTCGAGGTCAACTCGGCGCTGCTGTCGCGCGCCACCGTGCACGTGCTGGAGCCGCTGGCCCAGAGCGACCTGCGCGAACTTCTCGCGCGCGCCGCGGCGCTGCTCGCGGCGCCGCCACTGAGCGACGCCGCGCGCGACCGCCTGATCGCCTACGCCGATGGCGACGCGCGGCGCCTGCTCAACGCCTACGAGAACCTGGTCGGCGTGGCCGGCGCCGTGAACCTGATCGACGAGGCGCTGCTCGAAAAATCGCTCGGCGCGCAACTGCGCCGCTACGACAAGGGCGGCGAGCAGTTCTACGACACGATCTCGGCGCTGCACAAGGCGGTGCGTGGCAGCGACCCCGACGCCGCGCTGTACTGGTTCGTGCGCATGCTCGACGGCGGCGTCGACCCACGCTATGCGGCGCGCCGGCTGGTGCGCATCGCCAGCGAAGACGTCGGCCTGGCCGACCCGCGCGCGTTGCGCCTGGCGCTGGATGCCGCCGAAACCTACGAACGCCTGGGCTCGCCCGAGGGCGAACTGGCGCTGGCGCAGGCCGTGGTCTACCTCGCCGTGGCGCCCAAGAGCAATGCGCTTTACACGGCCTACAAGGCCGCGCGTGCGTTCGTCCAGCAAGACGGCACCCGCGCGGTGCCGCTGCGGCTGCGCAATGCGCCCACCGCGCTGATGAAGGGCCTGGACTACGGCAAGGGCTACCGCTACGCCCACGACGAGGAAGGCGGCTTCGCAGCCGGCGAGCGCTACTGGCCCGACGACCTGGCCGCGCCGCGCTTTTACGAGCCGGTCGAGCGCGGCCTGGAGATCCGCATCGCCGAGAGGCTGCGCGAGTTGCGTCGCCTCAACGACGTGGCGCCGCAACGCTGAGCGCCCTCTCGGGCAGCGTTGTTCCTGACACCGATCGTCGGACTTGTCATCGGGATAGTCTGGTCTGTGCGCGCCGAGGCGCGATCTAGAATCGCGGGCCTCCGATCGGGTGAAAGCTCGGAAACCCGACCGCCGACGCCACCCGTGGTCGGGATCTTGCTAATGCTCGAGGCACGAACGAAGCGCGCGCAACCCAAACGGAATCGCAGCTGCCGCCGGCACCTTCGCATCACAGGCGGTGGTGCTCGGCGACAACGCAGGAGAGTGAAACCATGGACACCTTCATCCAGCAGATCATCAACGGTCTGGTGCTCGGCAGCGTCTACGCGCTGGTGGCGCTGGGCTACACGATGGTCTACGGCATCATCAACCTGATCAACTTCGCCCACGGCGAAGTGCTGATGGTGGGGGCAATGGTGAGCTGGACGGTCGTCACCGCGCTGGCCCACGCCGGCCTGCCGGGGTGGCTGATGCTGCTGATCTCGCTGATCGCGGCCGTCGTGGTCTGCGCGGCGCTGAACTACACCATCGAGAAGGTCGCCTACCGGCCGCTGCGCAACGCCCCGCGCCTGGCGCCGCTGATCACCGCGATGGGCATGAGCCTGCTGCTGCAGACGCTGGCGATGATCATCTGGAAGCCCAACTACAAGTCGTACCCGATCCTGCTGCCCGACAACCCGTACAACCTGGGCGGCGCGGTCATCAACAACGTGCAGATCCTGATCCTGGTCGTCACCGCGATCACGCTGACCGGGTTGATGTACCTCGTCAACAAGACCAAGCTCGGCCGCGCGATGCGCGCCACCGCCGAGAACCCGCGCGTGGCCGGCCTGATGGGCGTGCGCCCCGACCACGTGATCTCGGCCACCTTCGTGATCGGCGCCGCGCTGGCCGCGCTGGCCGGCGTGATGTACGCCGCCAACTACGGTTCGGTGCAGCACACGATGGGCTTCCTGCCCGGCCTGAAGGCCTTCACCGCGGCGGTCTTCGGCGGCATCGGCAACCTCGCCGGCGCGATGCTTGGCGGCGTGCTGCTCGGGCTGATCGAGTCGTTCGGCGCCGGCTACATCGGGCAGCTGACCGGCGGCGTGCTGGGCAGCAACTACCAGGACATCTTCGCGTTCATCGTGCTCATCCTCGTGCTCACGCTGCGCCCGCAGGGCCTGCTCGGCGAGCGTGTGGCGGACCGCGCCTGAGCGCGCCACTGGAGCATTCCATGAAAGACAACAAGTTCTTCCGCTTCGCCCTGGCCGCGCTCGGTCTGCTGGTGCTGCCGCTGATCGCGCAGTATTTCGGCAACGCGTGGGTGCGCATCATCGACATCGCGCTGCTCTACGTGCTGCTCGCGCTGGGGCTGAACATCGTGGTCGGCTTCGCCGGGCTGCTCGATCTGGGCTACGTCGCGTTCTACGCGGTCGGTGCCTACATGTTCGCGCTGCTCGGTTCGACCCAGCTCACCGACAACTTCCCGGCCCTCGCGGCGATGTTCCCGCACGGGATCCACGCGCCCTGGTGGGTCGTGATCCCGCTCGGCGCGGTGCTCGCCGGCGGCGCCGGCGTGCTGCTCGGCGCGCCGACGTTGAAGCTGCGTGGCGACTACCTGGCAATCGTGACGCTGGGTTTCGGCGAGATCGTGCGCGTGTTCCTGAACAACCTCGACCAGCCGATCAACATCACCAACGGCCCGAAGGGCATCGACGCGATCGACGGCATCACGATGTTCGGCTTCAGCCTGAACCGCACCCACACGGCGTTCGGGCTCGACATTCCCAACGTCACGAACTACTACTTCCTGTTCCTCGTGCTGGTGATCTTCGGCGTCGTCATCTGCTCGCGCCTGCAGTACAGCCGCATCGGGCGCGCCTGGATGGCGATCCGCGAGGACGAAGTGGCGGCCAAGGCGATGGGCATCAACACGCGCAACCTCAAGCTGCTCGCGTTCGGCATGGGCGCGACCTTCGGCGGCGTCTCGGGCACGATGTTCGCGAGCTTCCAGGGCTTCGTCTCGCCCGAATCGTTCAGCCTTCCGGAGTCGGTGATGATCGTCGCGATGGTGGTGCTCGGCGGCATCGGCCACCTGCCCGGCGTGATCGTCGGCGCGCTGCTGCTGTCGGCGTTGCCCGAGGTGCTGCGCTACGTGGCCGACCCGCTGCAGCACATGACCGGCGGGCGGCTCGACGCCTCGATCCTGCGCCAGTTGCTGATCGCGCTGGCGATGATCGGCATCATGCTGATGCGCCCACGCGGCCTGTGGCCCTCGCCCGAGCATGGCAAGGCCGCACCCGCGCCGACGCCGGCGCCGGCGCCGACGATCAAGTGAGCAGGAGCTACCGATGAGCGAAACCATCCTCAAGGTCAGCGGCGTCTCCAAGCGCTTCGGCGGTCTGCAGGCGCTGTCCGATGTCGGCATCACGATTTTCAAGGGCCAGATCTACGGCCTGATCGGCCCGAACGGCGCCGGCAAGACCACCTTCTTCAACGTGCTCACGGGGCTGTACACGCCCGACTCGGGCAGCTTCGAGCTCGGTGGCCAGCCCTACAAGCCGACCGCGGTGCACGAGGTTGCCAAGGCCGGCATCGCGCGCACGTTCCAGAACATCCGCCTGTTCGCCGAAATGACCGCGCTCGAGAACGTGATGGTCGGGCGCCATGTGCGCACCCGTTCGGGCCTGATCGGCGCGGTGTTTCGCACCGGAGCTTTCAAGGCCGAAGAAGCGGCGATCGCGCAGCGCGCCCAGGAACTGCTGGACTACGTGGGCATCGGCCGCTTCGCCCAGTACAAGGCGCGCACGCTGAGCTACGGCGACCAGCGCCGGCTGGAGATCGCCCGCGCGCTGGCCACCGACCCCAAGCTGATCGCGCTGGACGAGCCCGCGGCCGGCATGAACGCGAGCGAGAAGCTGGTGCTGCGCCAGTTGATCGACCAGATCCGCAAGGATGGCCGCACCATCTTGCTGATCGAACACGACGTGAAGCTGGTGATGGGCCTGTGCGACCGCCTGACCGTGCTCGACTACGGCAAGCAGATCGCCGAAGGCACCGCCGCCGAGGTGCAGAAGAACCCGAAGGTGATCGAGGCCTACCTCGGCGCCGACCACAAGGCCCACTGACCCCGGGGCGACGGAGAGAACAATGGCAAACACGATGCTCAAGGTCACGGGTCTGAAGGTGGCCTACGGCGGCATTCAGGCGGTCAAGGGCGTGTCGTTCGATGTCTTCGAGGGCGAACTCGTCAGCCTGATCGGCGCCAACGGTGCTGGCAAGACGACCACGCTGAAGGCGATCACCGGCATCCAACCGGCGGCCGCCGGCGACATCGAATACATGGGCCGCAGCATCCGCGGCCAGGGCCCGTGGGATCTCGTCAAGCAGGGCCTGGTGATGGTGCCCGAAGGGCGGGGCGTCTTCGCCCGCATGACCATCACCGAGAACCTGCAGATGGGCGCGTTCGTGCGCACCGACAAGGACATCGACGCCGACATCGACCAGGTCTTCGCGATCTTCCCGCGACTGAAGGAGCGCCGCAGCCAGCTCGCCGGCACGATGAGCGGCGGCGAGCAGCAGATGCTCGCGATGGGCCGCGCGCTGATGGCGCGCCCGAAGGTGCTGCTGCTCGACGAGCCGTCGATGGGCCTGTCGCCGATCATGGTCGACAAGATCTTCGAGGTCGTGAACGACATCCACCAGCGCGGCACCACCGTGCTGCTGGTCGAGCAGAACGCGAGCCGTGCGCTGCAACTCGCCTCGCGCGGCTACGTGATGGACTCGGGGGAGATCACGATGAGCGGCGACGCGAAGCAACTCCTCGACGACCCGAAGGTGCGCGCGGCCTACCTCGGCGAGTGAGAGGCTCGCGCCGGCGAGCCCGCCGGCTGCGGCGGTGCGGCCCGGTGACCGGTGCCGGCCGCTGTCGGCCGCGATGCCGGACGTGGTGTCCGTTGGCGTGCCCGGCGTGCTGCCCGACGTGGCGCGGACGCTACAATCGGCGCCTCCTGCCGGCCTCGCGGTCGCTGTGCTTCACACCCTTTGAAGCGCGCCCGACCGAACCCTCCGCCGCCGTCGCCCGCCCCGCTTCCCCTGCATGCACCCACCTGCCACTGTCGTTTCTCCAACCGAATTTCGGTGCGACGTGCTGGTCGTCGGCGGCGGCCCGGCCGGGTCCACGATCAGCGCGTTGCTGGCCGAGCGCGGCCGTGACGTGGCGATGCTGGAAAAGGCCCATCACCCGCGTTTTCACATCGGCGAGTCGCTGCTGCCGGCCAACGCGGCCCTGTTCGACCGGCTCGGCGTGCGCGAGCAGGTCGAGCGCATCGGGCTGCGCAAGTGGGGGGTCGAGTTCGTCTCGCCCGACCATGCACAGCGCGGCTACGTCGAGTTCGCCGACGCCTGGGACAAGCACATGCCGTACGCCTGGCAGGTGCGGCGCTCGGAACTCGACGAGATCCTGTTCCGCAACGCCGCCGCCAAGGGCGCGCGTGCGCTCGAAGGCCACCGCGTGCGCGAAGTCGCGTTCGACGCCGAGGGCGCGACGGTCCAGGTCGACGTCGACACGCCGGGCGGCGACGCCGTGCGCCAGACCTGGCGCACGCGCTTCGTCGTCGATGCGTCGGGCCGCGACACGCTGCTGGCCAACCAGTTCAAGTGCAAGCAGAAGAACCGGCGCCACGACAGCTCGGCGCTGTACGGCCACTACACCGGCGCACAGCGGCTCGAAGGCAAGCTCGAAGGCAACATCACGATCCTGTGGTTCGACCACGGCTGGTTCTGGGTCATCCCGCTGGCCGACGGCACCACCAGCGTCGGCGCGGTGTGCTGGCCGTACTACCTGAAGTCGCGCACCAAGCCGCTGCCGGAGTTCTTCGGCGACACGATCGCGCTGTGCCCCGAGCTGGCGCGGCGCCTCGAAGGTGCGGTACTCGTCGGCGACGAGGTGCACGCCACCGGCAACTATTCGTACAGCAGCTCCAAGGGCAGCGGCGAGCGCTTCCTGATGCTGGGCGATGCCTACGCCTTCATCGACCCGGTGTTCTCCTCGGGGGTGCTGCTGGCGATGCAAAGCGCGGTGGCCGCAGTGCCGCTGATCGAGGCCACGCTGGACCGCCCGCGCGAGGCGGCTTCTGCGCGCCGCGAATTCGAGAAGAAGATGGCCTTTGGGCCGAAGGAATTCAGCTGGTTCATCTTCCGCGTCACCAACCCGACGATGCGCGAGTTCTTCATGAGCCCGCAGAACCCCTTCCGGGTCAAGGAGGCGCTGCTGTCGCTGCTGGCCGGCGACATCTACGGCAACACGCCGCTGTGGGGCCCGCTGCGCATCCTCAAGGGCCTGTACTACCTGGTCTCGCTGCAGAACTTCGGCCGTACCTGGCGCGCCTGGCGACAACGGCAGGTCAACATCCAGGACGTCGGGGTGAGCGGCACGTGAGCGTCGTCTGCCAGGGAGGTCGCCCGCCGCCTCGGCTCATGGCACGGGGCGGGGCGCTGATCGCGGCCACGTTGATTGCGGCCATGCTGACCGGGGTCGCCGCAGCGCAGACGGAAGCCACGCCTGCCCCATCGCCCGCCCCATCGTCCTTCCCCGCCGGCGTCGAGCGCCCGCTCTGGGAAGCCGGTCTGGGCGCAGCCGCGCTGAACATGGCCGACTACCGCGGCTCGGCACACCGCCGCACGCTCTGGCTGCCGCTGCCCTATGTGGTGTACCGCGGCAAATGGCTGCGGGCCGACCGCGAAGGCACCCGCGCGGTGCTGCTCGACACCCAGTTGGCCGAGATCGACGTCAGCGTGGGCGGCAGTGCCCCGGCCGCCAGCCGCAACAACCCCACCCGCGCCGGCATGGACGACCTTCCGGCGACGGTGGAGATCGGCCCCAGCCTGAACCTGACGCTGTGGCGCGACCTCAACAGCGCGGGCGTGACCCTGGGCAAGGTCGAGCTGCGCCTGCCGCTGCGCGCTGTCATGACGGTGCAACGCTCGGCGCGCAACATCGGCACCGTGTTCGAACCGGTGCTGAACCTGGACCTGGCGGCGCCTCGGGGCTGGAACGTCGGCCTGCAGGGCGGCCTGTTGTGGGGGTCGCATCGCTACCACCAGCACTTCTACGGCGTGGCCGCCGACGAGGCCACGGCCGCCCGCCCCGCCTATGAGGCCGGCGCGGGTCGCGCCGGCTGGAAGGCACTGGCCGCCGTATCGCACCGGGTCGGCCCGGTGTGGATGGGCGCCTTCCTTCGCCACGACGACCTGGGCAGCGCCGTCTTTGCCGACAGCCCGCTGGTCGAGCGCCGACGCAGCTGGTCGGCCGGCCTCGGCCTGTCCTGGGTTTTCGCCCAATCGAGCCAGATGGTGCGCGTGACCGAATTGCCCTGAGGCCGCGGCCCGGGCGACCCAGCGGATCGCGCCGCCCGGCCCACGGTCCCCGGTCCCGACCCTGCCCCCTGCCCCCTGCCCCTTTTCCCCACTGCCGCAACCCGACCGTGATCCCCTCTCTCGCCGATGTGCGCCCGCCCCCGCTGCTGCTGCGGCCTGTGCTCGGTCTCTGGCTGGTGCTGCTGGTCATGGTGCTGGGGCTGATCTCGCTGCTTTTCAACTTCGGCGCCTGGCTGCTGCACTTCGTCGTGACGGACGATCGCGGTGCCACCCTCGGCCGTGCCGGCATCGCCTACGGCTACCGGCTGTACTGGGTGCTGGCGCGCGCCTCAGGCCTGATGCGCATCGATGCCAGCGCGCTGGACGCCCTGAATGAGGACCCGCGCGGCCTGATCATCGCCGCCAACCACCCCTGCATGGCCGACGCCCTGCTGATCGGCGCGCGGCTGCCGCGCAGCGTGTGCATCATGAAGGCCTCGCTGCTGAACAACGTCTTCCTCGGCGCGGGCGCCAAGCTGGCGCGTTACATCGCCAACGACTCGCCGCTGCAGATGATTCGCGCCGCGGTGGAGGCCCTGCACGGCGGAGCGCACCTGATCCTCTTCCCCGAGGGCACCCGCACCGAGCCCGGTCAGCGCGGCCCCAACCCGTTTCGCCCCGGGATCACGCTGATCGCCCACCGCGCCAAGGCGCCGATCCAGACCGTCATCATCGAGACCGAATCGCCCTACCTCGCCAAGGGCTGGCCGATCTGGCGCCTGCCGCCCATCCCGATCCGGTACCGGCTGCGCCTGGGCGAGCGCTTCGAACCCGAAGCCGACCACGAGGCCCTGCTCGGTCGCCTCGAATCCTATTTCCGCCAGGAGCTGGCCGCGTGAGCCCCGCCGACACCCCAAGCAACCCGACGACCTTGAACGCCACGTCCCCCGCCGGCCCCGCCAGCCCCCCCCCCGCGCCGAGTCCGGTCGCCGCCCGAGCCAGCGTGCGCTCGGCCACCCACACGGTCATCATCCCCAGCTACAACACCGGCCCGAAGGTCTACGACACGGTGCGCGCCGCGCGCGCGCAGTGGGCGCCGGTCTGGGTGGTGGTCGACGGCTCCACCGACGGGACCGCGGAAGGCCTGGCCCAGCTCGCCGCCGATGATCCGGACCTGCGCCTGATCGTGCTGCCGCAGAACCAGGGCAAGGGCGCCGCGGTGCTGGCCGCCCTGGAGGCCGCTCGCGCCCAGGGCTACACCCATGCGCTGACGATGGACTCCGACGGCCAGCACCCGGCCGACCTGATTCGCACCTTCATGGAGTCCTCGCTGACGCACATCGACGCGATGGTGCTGGGCCAGCCGGTCTTCGACGCCTCCGCGCCGCTGCTGCGCGTGCGCGGGCGACGCATCTCCAACGGCTGGACCGACCTGGAGACGCTGGGCGCGGGCATCGGCGACTCGCTCTACGGCTTTCGCGTCTACCCGATCGCCGAGCTGATCGGCGTGATGCGGCACCAGCCCTGGATGCGCCGCTTCGACTTCGACACCGAGGCCGTCGTGCGCCTGGCCTGGGCGGGCGTCGCGCCCATCAACCGCGCGGCGCCGGTCAAGTACCTCAGCGCCGAAGAAGGCGGCGTCTCGCACTTTCACTACGGCCGCGACAACGCGCTGCTGACCTGGATGCACACCCGCCTGGTGATCGAGTTCCTGCTGCGCCTACCGCTGCTGCTGCGCCAGCGGCTGCTGCGCCACGCGCCCTTCCAGTACCTGCCGCGCAGCCGCCCGCGCCGCGCCTGACCCCGCCATCGCCATGCCCAACGCCGACGCCGACACCCCCGCCCGCCCGATCCCGCGCCGCCGGCTGCTCGCCGCGGCCAGCCTGAGCACGGTGCTGCCGCTACTGGCCAGCGGCTGTGCCAGCCCGTTGCCCGGCATCGCTGGGGACGGCACCGCGAGCGACGGCGACGCAGCGGCGCGCCGGGTCTTCGACGCCGCCTGTGCCGCGCACGGCCTGGCGGCCTGGCGGCGCATCCACGACCTGAACTTGACCTTCGAGGGCGAATGGCGTGCGCTGGTGCCGCGCCTGCAGCCCGAGCTGGTCGATGCGGGCTTTCGCGGCCGTTCCGAGGAGCGCGTGCTGCCCGGCGCAGGCCTGGTCGCCCAGCTGCACACCGGTCCGGCGGGGCACAAGCAGGTGATCCGGCGCCGCGGCGCAATCGGCGCAAACAGGGCGACCGGCACGGGCTCCGCGACCGGTGTCGGAGACGTCGCGGTGGCCTACAACGGCCAGCCGAGCACGGTCGAGGCGGCGCGTGACGCCGCCGCGCTGGTGGTGGACGGCTACCTGCTCTTTCTGCTCGGCCCGCTCGCGCTGGCCGACCGCGAGGCCGCCGGCCAGACCCTGGCGATGCGTCTGGACGAGCCCGAGGCCGTCGACGGTCGCCTCTGCGACGCCCTGGCGGTTCGCCTGGCGCCCGGGCTGGGTTTCGCCGCCGTGGACCAGCTGATCCTCTTCATCGACCGCGAGGAGCGGCTGATGCGCCGGGTGCGCTTCTCGCTCGAAGGCCTGGCCTCGACCCAGGGCGCGGTGGCCGAAGTCGACGTCTGGGAGCACCGGCGCGCTCACGGCGTGATGTGGCCCACGCGCTTTCACGAGCGGCTGCGCCGCCCGATCCCCGGCCTGCCGGTGCACGACTGGCGCCTGGTCGGGCTGGACATCGACCGCGGCTACGAGGCCGCCGACTTCAGCGGCCCCGGCGCCTTCACGCCCGACGGCCGCAATTTCACCGGCCGCGCCGCGCGGCCCGCCGAACCCTGGCCCGACGCGCGGACCCCGCGCCCCTGACCCCTCAAAGCGGCGGCCGGGGCCGGCCTCAGATCATCCCGCCGTTGATCGAAAGCACCTGACCGGTGATGTAGCCGGCCTCGGGCCCGGCCAGGAAGGCCACCAGCGCGGCCACCTCCTCGGGCGTGCCGGCGCGCTTGGCCGGCACGAGCTGGGCCACCGCGGCAGCGTCGAAGGCGGCGTCCGCCATCGCCGAGGCAATGATGCCCGGCGCCACCGCGTTGACGGTGATGCCGCGGCTGGCCACCTCCATCGACAGCGCCTTGGTCGCGCTGTGCAGCGCGCCCTTGGCCGCGGCGTAGTTGACCTGGCCGCGGTTGCCCGCCACCGCCGCCACCGAGGAGATGCTGATCACGCGGCCCCAGCGGGTGCGGATCATCGGCAGCATCAGCGGCTGGGTGACGTTGAAGAAGCCGTCCAGGTTCACCGCCATGACGCGGTCCCACTGCTCGCCGCGCATGCCGGGGAAAACCGCGTCGTCGTGCAACCCGGCGTTGTTGATCAGGATCTGCACCGGCCCGCTCTCGATCAGCTGCGCCAGCGCCGCCTGCGTGGCCTCACGGTCGGTGAGGTCGAAAGCCAGGGCCTGCGCCCGGCCGCCCTCGGCGCGAATTGCCGCGGCCAGCGCCTCGGCCTGCGCCAGGCGGCTGTTGGCGTGCACGATCACCTCGGCGCCCTCGCGCGCCAGGCGGCGGGCGATGGCCGAGCCCAGGTCGCCGCTGGCGCCGGTCACCAGAGCGCGGCGGCCGGCCAGCGGGCCCGGAGAGACTGAAGTCGCAGAAGTGTCGGGCATGGCTCGCAGCAAGAAAAGAAAAGCGCTCAGCCCAGCGGTGTGTTCAGCACCACCGCGGCGCGCCCGCGCACCAGCGGCCGGCCGGCGTGCGAGACGGTGAAGGCGTAGAGGATCTGGCGCTCGTCGCCGGCCTGGCGCTCAGCCTCGATGTCCAGCGGGCCGGCCAGGTCGTCGAGCCGCTCGCTCAGCAGCTCAACCTGGCGGGCGCTGGCGAGAAAGCCCGGGCTCGCCGCCCCCCCCGCTGCGCGGGCGAGCAGGCCGCCGTGCAGCGCCCTCGCCTGCGCGGCGTACTCGATGGCCACCGGCGCCAGCAGGCCGCTGGCGCTGCGCAGGGGGTTGTCGGCGTCGCGGTGGCTGTCGGCCTGGCAACGGATGCGCTGGGCGTCCCAGCCCAGGCAGCGCGAGAGCAGGCACATGCGGCCCGCGTGCGGGATCAGCGCCGCGATCTCGGCCGGGCCCAGCGGCGCGCCGCCAACGCTCACGCCGCAGCTCCGACGACGGGATCAGCGCCCGTCAGGGCCGTGGACCCCGGCGTGACCTCCACCGCCACGCTGAGCGCCTGGCGGGCGTCGAAGCGCAGCGCGGCGGCCTCGCCGCGTGCCAACGCGCTCAGCAGCGGCAGCGCCTGCGCGGCGGGGATCGCCTGACGCAGCGCGTCCAGCGCGGCATCGGCACAGCCGCTGGCCGGCTGGGGCGCCTCCAGCGTCAACGCGAGCTTCGCCAGGTGGCCGGGTCGCGCCTCAGGCGTCAGCACCAGGGCGACGCCGCAGCAGTCGGGCAAGGGCCGCGTGCCATGCAGCGGTTCGGGATAGGGCGCATCGCTGGCCACCAGCAGCACCGGCCGGCCGCTGGCCGCCGCCAGCGTGGCCGCCTCGATCAAGCCGGCGCCCCAGCTGCCATCGAAGGCGCAGAGGCTGGTCGACGGCGCCTGGCTGCCGACCGCGATGTGCCAGTAGCCGGCCGCGGCGTTGTGCACCGAGTTGGTGAAGCGCGTGGGCGACACCAGCCGGTCGCCGCCAGCCAGCATCTCGCACAGCGTGTGGCAGTTGCCGCCGTCGCCGCTGGAGGAGGTGAAGACCGTGGCCAGCGTGGCGGGGTCGACGCCGGCAGCGCTGCAGGCGGCATCGGCCACCGCGATGGCGATCTTGATCGCCGTGCCGGCGCGGCGGCGCTCGGCCGGCGGCAGGCGCATCGGCGCGGGCACGACCGTCGCGGCCGGTTCGTAGTTCTGCCGGCCGACCAGCAGCGGCTGTGCGGCGGCCCAGCCGGGCAGGCCCGGGCCGACCAGCCCGACGCCCTGGACATACAACTCGACCGCCTTCATGGCGCGGCTCCGAAGATCAGGCTGGCGTTCGAGCCGCCAAAGCCGAAGGAATTGCTCAGCACGCGGCGCAGCGGCGCACGGCGGTTCTCAGTGAGGTACTGAATGTGCAGCGCGGGGTCGCGCTCGCGCAGGTTGAGCCCGCCGGGCATCAGCCCATGGCGCAGCGCCAGCACCGAGATCGCCGCCTCGACCCCGCCCGCGGCGCCCAGCGTGTGGCCGGTGGCGCCCTTGGTGGAGCTGGCCGGCACCCGGTCGCCGAAGACGCTGAACACCGCGCGGTCCTCGGCGGCGTCGTTGTTGGGCGTGGCGGTGCCATGCAGGTTGATGTAGTCGATCTGCTCGGGCTGCAGCCCGGCCTCGGCCAGCGCCTGGCGCATCGCCGCGATCGCGCCGACGCCCTCGGGGTGCGGCGAGCTCATGTGGTGGCCGTCGTTGCTCTCGCCGCTGCCGAGCAGCCAGGCGGCGGGCGCATCCACCGGCTCGCGCTGCAACAGCGCGAAAGCGGCCGCCTCGCCGATCGACAGGCCCTTGCGCTGAGCGTCCCAGGGCCGGCAGATCTCGCCGGCGAAGAGCTCCAGCGAGTTGAAGCCGTAGAGCGTGGTCAGGCACAGGCTGTCCACGCCGCCCACCAGCGCCGCATCGACCCAGCCGGCGTCGATCAGCCGCTGCGCCGAGGCGAAGACCTTGGCGCTGGACGAACAGGCGGTGGACACCACCCAGGCCGGGCCTTGCAGCCCCAGCGCCTCAGCGACGAAGCCGGCCAGCGAGAAGGTGTTGTGGGTCTGCGCGTAGTGGAAGTCGGTCGGCAGCGCGCCGTCCGGCCCGCGGCGGCGGTAGGCCAGCTCGGTGCTCAGGATGCCTGAGGTGCTGGTGCCCAGCAGCACCGCGATGCGCCGTGCGCCCCAGCGCTGGCGCGCCTGGGTCACCGCGTCGATCAGGCCGTCGGCCTGCAGGCCCAGCCAGGCGAGGCGGTTGTTGCGGCAGTCGTGCGCCGCCGCCAGGCTGGCGGGCAGCGCGACGTCGTCGACGCCCGCGACCTCGCCGACCCAGCCGGGCAGCGTCACGTCCATGAAGCGGCAGGGCGCCAGGCCGCTGCGGCCTGCCTCCAGGGCCTGCAGGTGCTCGTCCAGACCCCGGCCCAGCGCGGTGGTCAGGGTGAGGTGGGTGATCGCCAGCGGTTTCATCATCTTCCTGCCTTCGCGGGGTCGGCCAAGCCCTCAGGGGGTCGCTCGGGCCGACGCTCTGCCACCAGCAGCACATTGGCGAAGGGCGTGCCCTCGCTCATCGGCCGGGGCTCGACGGCAAAGCCCAGGCGCCGCAGCGTCTCGCGCCAGGCCGAGAGCGGGCGGCCGTAGGTGGGCGGCACGCGGTGGCCGCGCACGTGGGTGACCACCCGGTCAACCCACTGGCTGATGACGAAGCCGCGCCGCGCATCGGCATCGCCCACGCGCAGCAGCAGCCGGCCACCCGGGCTGAGGGCGTCGCGCACCCGCACCAACAGCGCGTCCTGCTCGGCCAGCGTGGCGTAGTGCAGCACATCGAGGATCACCACCGTGTCGCAGGGCGGCAGAGGCACCTGGCGCATGTCGCCGCAGACGAAGGTGCCCGCCTCGCCCACCGCGGCGCGGGCGCGTTCGACATCGCGCGGCATCAGCTCGATGCCGGTGTAGCTCGCTCCCTTGGGCGCCGGCGCCCAACCCTGCGGCCAGCGACCCGCGACGGCGGCCTGGTCGGCGCAGCGCAGCAGGCTGGCGAGCAGGCCCTGGCCGCAGCCGATGTCGATCACCCGCGCGCCGGGCAGGATCAGCCCGACGCTCAGCAGGTGGCGGAACACCGGGTCCATGCCCAGCTTGCCGCGGGCAAAGTGCCAGGCGAAGCGCCCGGCGCGGCGGTACGGTGCGCTGGCGGCATCGACGATGCGCCGCCAGTCGGGATCACGGGAGCGACTCATGCCGTGCTGGAAGGAGGGCTGAACTTCGAGGCGATCGCACCGGGCGAGGCCGGCCGCCGCAGCGCCGGGGCAGCCAGCGGCTTGGCCGCGGCCGCGTCCGGCGCCAGTGCCAGTGCGTCACCCAGGCGCACCGGGTGCAGGCCGGCCGTGCGCAGGCGGCGCAGCAGCTCGGGCAGCACCGCCAGCACCACCGGTTCGCCGGACAGGGTCAGCGCAGCGTTGCTGTCGTGCAGCAGCAGGATGTCGCCGGCACGCAACTGTCGCGTCAGGCGATGCAGCACGCGCGCCGGGTCGCGCTCGCGCGTGTCGAAGCCGCGCGCCGTCCAGCTCACCAGCTGCAGGCCCAGCCGGTGCAGGACCGGCGCGAGAAAGGCGTTGCGCAGCCCGGCCGGGGCGCGAAACAGCCGCGGCGTGACCCCGGTGACCTGCTCAAAGCTGCGCTGTGCGGCTTCCAGCTCCTTCGCACAGCCACGCGGGCCGAGCAGCGAAAAGTTATGGCGGTGCCGCTGGCTGTGGCTTTGCAGTTCGTGGCCGCGGGCCAGGATCTCGCGCGCCAGCTCGGGGTGGCGCTGCACCCGCTCACCGATGCAGAAGAAGGTGGCCTTCACGCCGGCCGCATCGAGCAGGTCGAGCACCCGCGGCGTCAGCGCCGGGTCCGGGCCGTCGTCGATGGTCAGCGCCACTTCGCCGCGCGCGCTGGAGGCGGCGGGCAGGCGGCGCAGGTTCGACCCCAGCCAGGTTGAGCGCGGCCAGAGGCCGAGCCCGGTGATCAGCGCGTGGTTGGCCACCAGCAGCGCCAGCAGCCATGGCCACTGCGCTGGCCAGACGAGCAGACCCAGCAGCAGCAGCCCGTGCAGCGCCAGCGTCGCGCGGACGAAGCGCGGCATCGGCCAGGGCGGTCGGGGCGCGGCAGGCAACGGGGAAGTCACGGCGATGGCGTCTGCGACAGGCGGCCCGCCGCGCGGTTGACAGCGGAGGCGACGGGCACGGATGTGGGGCGGCAATGGATGGCCGGACTCGAACGGAAAACACTGGGCGCGCGACGCTGGCAGCCTAGCCCCCTGCATCACGACCTGTGTGGATTCTCCCACAAGGTGTTGGCCGTGCTTCAGCTACGCGCGACTCCCCGGCGGGACTGAAAGGCCGCCGACAGGATCAGCGCCAGCGCGGCGCCCGGGGCGACCACCTGCCCGATCGCCGCCAGGACCGCCACGCCCGAGGTCGCCAGCAGCCCGAAGGAGGCCACCGTGGTCAAGTTGGCCAGCAGCAGCGAGGCCAGCGTCTCGCTGTCATCGACCGGCCCGCTGCCTGCCTGCGCAAGGTGGTCGAAGAACAGCGCGTAGTTCGACCCCACCGCCACGACGAGCAGGAAGCCGACCAGGTGCAGCACCCCCAGCGCCACCCCGGCCGCCGCCAGAGCGCCCATCACCAGCAGCACGGCCGCGGCCAGCGGCAGCAGCAGCGCGACCAGGCGCCGCAGCGCCTGGCGCTCAGCGCGCAGGTGCCAGAAGAGCAGCAGCACGACCGCCAGGGCGCCCAGCCCCGCCTGCCACTGGGCCTCGCGGAGGTAGTGGGCGTACAGCGCGCTCAGTTCGGACTGGATCTGCACCACCCGCACCTCGGGCAGGTCGGCCAACGCCGCGCGCAGCGCCTGCAGCGCGGCGGCCTGGGCCTGGGCGTCGTCGCCGGGAAACTGCAGGCTCAACAGCGCGGTCCAGGGCCGGCCGGGTTCCTTCGTGGTTGCCGCGGCGCCGGCCACGAGCTGGGCCTGCAGCAGCGGGGCCAGGGGCGTGCCGGCCAGGCTGGCGCCGGTCAACGGCGTCAGGTGGCGCTGCGCGTCGACCGCCTCGACGAAGGGCACCAGCTTGTCGGCCCGCAGCGGACCATCCTGCGCCGCCTGGGCGACGCGCTGGCGCAACACCTCGGCCTCGGGCAAGGCCGCCAGCCGCGCCTGCTGGCGCCGCACACTGGGCAGCAGCCGGGCGGGTGAGTCGTAACCGCGCAACAGGCCGCGGGCCACCAGCGCATCCAGGCGCAGGCCGACCGCTTCGGCGCGTTCGAGCACCGTCTGCTCGTCCGCGCCGGACACCGCGACCAGCGAGCCGGATTCGGAGGCGCCGAGGTCGGCGCGCAGCGAGGCGTCCAGCGCCAGCGCCGCCGGGGTGACCGGGCTGAGCGAGCTCAGGTTGGCGCGCCAGGGCGTGGGTTGCCAGACCAGCCAGACCAGCGCCAGCGCCACCAGGCCGATCCAGAGGGCCCGCGTAGCGGGCAGGCGCTGGGCGGCGCGCAGTGCGATCCGGCCGAGGCGGCGGCGGGCACCGAGCCAGCCCTGGCCGGGCGCGCCGTCCGGTGCCAGCACCGGCAGCACCCAGCGGGTGGTGGCCGCAGCGGCCAGCAGCCCGGCGATCGAGAACACGCCCAGCTGCGCCAGCCCCGGGAAGCCCGAGCCCACCAGCGCCGCGAAGCCGGCCACCGAGGTCCACAGCCCCAGGCGCACCGTCGGCCACTGCTCGCGCAGCCAGGCGCGGTAGCCCTGGCCGGTCGCGCCCGGCTCGCCTGGCTCGCCCGCCCGGGCAACCCCGGGCGGCGGATTCGACTGGATCAGGAAGTAGATCGCGTAGTCCACCGCCTCGCCGATCAGCGTGGTGCCGAAGCCCAGCGTCATGCCGTGCACCGTGCCGAAGCCCAGCGCCACCGCCACGATGCCGGCCAGCACGCCGCTGGCCACCGGCAGCATGGCCACGCCCAGCGGGCGCAGCGTGCCGAAGGCCAGCCAGAGCAGACCGAGCATGATCGCCGTCCCGGCCCAGGCGAGGCGCTCAACCTCGTGCTGGATGCTGGCGCGCGACTGCACCGCAAAGGTACCGGGGCCGGACAGTTCCAGCGTCAGCCCCCGGGCCGCCCAGGGCGCGAAGGCCGCACGCACCGCCGCTTGGGCGGCGGCCTGGCCGTCCAGGTCGGCCCCGTCGGCGTGGGTGGTGCCCAGCAGCAGGGCGCGTGGCTCGCTGCGCGAGACCCAGACGCCGCCCTCGCTGCGCGGCGAATTGGCGCTCATCATCGACTCGGCCATGCGCAGCGTCTCACCGGTGGGGTCGCGCCAGAGCAGCGGCTTCATCAGGCTGCCGGCCGGGGTGCCCAGCACCGAGGCCGTCTCGTCGAAGGCCTCGCGCAGCCCTTCGACGGTGAAGCGCTGCGCGTCCACCGCCGGGCTGAGCAGGTAGCGGTGCGCGAAGAGGAACTCGCCGGTTTCCTTCCAGCTGTCGCCCTCGCCGTTGTGCAGCGCATCGAAGTGCCCCGCCTGCGGCCCACCTGTGCGCAGCGCCTGCGCCAGCTCGCGCGAAGCCTGCTGGCGCTGCTCGGGCTGGCCGCCGCGGATGCCGATCAGCAGCAGGCGGGTGGTGACGCCGCTGCGCAGCTGGTCGAGCAGCACGCGCTGCTCGGCGCTGGGCGCGGCCGGCAGAAAGGCCGACAGGTCGGCGCGGTACTGCGCCCGCGCCGCCACCCAGCCACCCGCAGCCAGCAGCAGCAGCCACAGGCCGAGCAGCCACAGCGCCGCGCGCGGACGACGGGAAGTCTGGGCCTGGTCCCGACCCGGATCGAAAGGTTCGCGCTCGGCCATGCGTCAGCGCGGCAGCGCCTCGATGCGCATCACCGAGGTGTCGCCGTCGGTCATCAGGATCTTCACCTCGCGCAGCAGGGCCTGGCGGCCGCTGACCAGGACCTGCGCGACCTGGCCGCGCATGCGCGCGTCGCGCGGCACCAGCTCCAGCGTCCAGCGCTCCAGGTCGCCCTCGACCTGGGTGTTGAAGTGGCGCTGCAGCGTCCCGCCGTTGCCGGTGAGCGTGCCGCGGATGGCCTCGACGATGGCCACCGCCTCCGGGCTGGCGTCCAGCGCCATCGTGCGCGTGCGCGAGCCCTGGGTCACGGTGAGCGTGTTGCCGCTCACTTCGACGCGCTCACGCCGTGGCTTGAGCGTCTCGCGCACGAAGCTGTCCGGCGCCGCAAAGCTCAGCCGCCCGGAGGACTCCAGCGTGCGCTCGAGCTGGGTCACGACCCGGCGCTCGGTGAAGGTGGCCTCGCCGGTCTTCACCTGGGCGAGCAGCTTCATCAGGCTGTCGAGTTCGAGCGCCTGGGCGGCACCGGCGGCGAGCAGCAGCGCAGCGACCAGCCAGCGCTTCAGGCCGGACAGGCGAATGGCGAGGGGGTCACGAAGGGCGTGCGGCATGGGCGGAAGAGTCCGGGTCGTGGGCAGCCGGTGCAGCCGCCGGGGGTACGGCCTGCGGGCCGGTGGCCTTGGCGCCGGCCCAGAAGTCGAAGAAGTTGAACCAGTTGTAAGGCGACTCGCGGCACAGGCCTTCGAGCAGCGCGACGTAGCGCGCCAGCGCAGCGCGGATGGCCGCATCCTGCGCCGCAGCGTTGGCCGGCCGTTCGCGGAAGTCGGCCAGCGGCACGAAGCGCAGCTCGTAACCGGCGCGGCCCTGGTACAGCCCGGTCATGAACAGCACCTGGCGGCGCAGCAGCGCGGCCAGGCGGAAGGGCCCGTCCGAGAAGGGCGCCGGCCGGCCGAGGAAGTCCAGCACGTGGCTGTGCGAACGCTGGGCGCTGCCCGGCAGCGTGCGGTCGCCGAGCATGCCGGCGACTCCGCCCCCATCGAGCCACTCGCGCAGCTGCAACATCGCCTCCAGCCGGCCCAGCGGGATCACGTGCAGCGCGGCCTCCGGAGCGATGGCCTGCAGCGTGGCGTTGATCTGGCGGGCGTTGTCCTCGTACATCACCATCGCGATGCGCAGGCCGTGGCGCTGCCGGCCGATGGCCCGCAGCGCCTCGAAACTGCCCAGGTGCGCGCCGATCAGCAGCACGCCCTCGCCATCGAGCAGGGCCGCGTCGAAGGCGTCCATGCCCCTGACCTGCAGGTCGAAGTGGTGCAGCTGGCCCATCAGCAGGTAGACCCGGTCGAGCACGGTGGCCGCGAAGTGGTGGATGTGCCGATAACGTTCGACCCAGCGCGGCGGACGACCGAGCACGCGTTCGAGGTAGTCGCGCGAGGCGCGCGCCGCTGCCCCGCCGAAGATCAGGAAGTACAGCGCAATCGGCCAGAGCACGCCCCGCGCGACGCGGCGGCCCAGCGCGGTGGCGATCCAGCGCATCAGCCGCAGGGTCGCCAGGTTGCTGCGCTCGCGGTGCTGCGTCCAGGCCTGGCCGCTGGCGGGGGCGCTCAAGACGGCGCTCCAGCCTGGATCTGACCGCTGGCGGCCAGGCCCGCGGCGCTGCCGTCGGCAGCGAGCAGGCGGATCTCGAAACGCGCGCGGCCGCCCGCCGCGCCCGGCAGGATCCACTCGGCCTCAAGCGCCTGGCCGGGTCGCACCGCGGTGACGAACTTGGCCTGCGTCAACTGAGGTGCCGCGCCCAACCAGGCGGCGGTGGCGGCGTCGCGGCGCATCGCCTCGATCAGCTCGGCCAGCAGCACCACGCCGGGCAGGATCGGCTGGCCCGGGAAATGGCCGGCGAAAGAGGGGTGGTCGTCCGCGATGGGCAGCGGCGCGCGCACAGGACCAGGCAGGGACATCGACATGGCGGAACCAGCGCAGCGAGCCGCTCAGCCCGGCGCGCGTGGCGAATTCGAAGCGCGCGGCGCGCCGAGCTGCTCGGCCGCCAGCTGCGCCAGCCGGCCGGCCGGCAGCTTGCCGGTGGGGTCGCGCGGCAGGGATTCCATCGCGACGATGCGCCGCGGCAGGAAGGCGGGGTCCACCCGCTCGCGCAGCGCGGCCAGCAGCGCCGCCCGGTCCAGGCCCGGGGCGACGACGAAGGCGACCAGGCGCACCACGTCCTCGACCGCCTCGCCGTCGGGCGGTACCCAGAAGGCGCCGTCCTGCACGCCCTCGATGCTGTTGAGGTGGAAATTCAGGTGCGACAGCGAGCTGCGCTTGCCGGCGACGTTGATCAGGTCGTTCGAGCGCCCGAGCAGGCGAAAGCGCGTCGCCGGGGCGTCATCCGCCTCGGTCAGCACCTCCAGCACGTCGGCCAGCGGGGTCGGCTGCGGCACATGGCCGCCCTGGACGATGCTGGCCTCGCCGTCGCCGCTGAGGGTCAGACCACGGAAAGTCCGCCATTCCGGGCCGCGGGTGGTCAGGCGCGTGGCCACCTGCCCCGCCTCGGTGCAGCCGTAGATCTCCATCAGCGGCGCGGCCAGCGCCGCCTCGGCGCGCGCGGCCAGCTGCGGCGACAGCGGTGCGGTGGCGCAGACCGTCAGGTCCACCGGCGGCAGAGCCAGGTCGGACTCGATCAGCGTCTTGAGGTGGAAGGGCGTCGTCACCAGCACGCGCGGGCGCGGCACGCTCTCCAGCACCTGCACCACGTCGGCCGGGAAGAAGGGCCGCTCGGCGGCGAAGGCGGCGCCGCCCAGCATCGCGATCAGCACCGTGGACTCGAAGCCGTACATGTGGTGTGGCGGCACCGTGCCCACCAGCGTGACACCCTGCAGGTCGGGCCGGCCCAGGTACTCGGCGATGCGCTCGGCCTCGGCAGCGATGTTCTCGACCAGGCCGCCCCAGCGCTTCGGGTGCGGCATCGGCATGCCGGTGGAGCCGGAGGTCAGCACCTGGGCCAGCACCTGATCGGCATCGAACTGCGGCGGCTCGGTAGCGGGCGCCTCCGTCTGGCCAGACGCTTCCACGAACGGCAGCGTCGGCAGCAGCATCTCGCCGCCGTCGGGCTCGACCAGCGCGCAGGCGGCCGGGAACAGCGTGGCCAGGCGGCGCTGCATGTCCGGCGTGTGGTTGGGTGGCAGCAGGCTGTGGCCGCCGCGCAGCGCCACAGCGCCGAGCGCCACCGCGAAGCGGTAGCGGTCCCCGGTCATGGCCAGCACCGCGGGCGCCTCGGGCAGGCGCCGGGCCAGTGCGGCGATGTCGGCCAGGTAGGCCTGCCGGCTGATCGGCAGCCCGCCCCGCCAGGCCAGCGGCGCGTCGAGCGGCGCGCCCTGCAGCAGCGTCAGATCGGGATCGGCAACAGCGGCAATAGCGGCAGTAGCGGCACCGGCCATCATGGCTCGCTCCGGCGCCCCGCCTCACCCGAGACCGGCGCCGCCGCTTCACGGCGTTGCTGGTGCTCCGAGTAGGCACGAATCGCGGTGACCAGGCTCACGCGCTCGAACTCCGGGTGCAGGCGGTAACGCAGGATGTACTCGCCGACGAACAAAGCGCACATCGCCACCGGCGTGACCACGTTGGCGAACAGCGACCAGATCTCCAGCGGCGCGAAGGCAAACAGCCCCAGCGAGGTCAGCGCCATGCCGAAGAAGTAGGCGGTCCAGACCGCCGTCACGCGGCGCGTGTACTCAGCCATGCCGGGCGGCAGGCCGCGATGGACCCGCTCGGCCATCGCCGAGATCAGCGGCTGGCGGCCCGGGCGCAGCGTGCGGCCGAAGGCCACGCCCAGCGCGGCGTGGATGCCGGCGTGCTGCGCGAGGTAGAGCCAGGTGGGGTCGAAGTCGCCGCCGCGTTGCAGCCGCCAGGTGAGCGCGGCGATGCCCAACGCCAGTGCGACGGCCAGCCAGCGCTGCCCGCTGCGCCAGAAACCGACCAGCGCGAGCAGCGCCATCGGCCCGAGGATGGCCAGCAGCGACCAGGCCGAATCGGCGGCCTGCGCGGTGAGGTAGTGCGACAGCCCGGCGTAGCCGAGCAGCACCGCCGCGATCAGCCCCAGGCGGGCGCGCTCATCCATCGTGCCCGGGCGCGTCGGCTCAGACGGTCCGGTGGCGAGCGACATGCTCGGTCAGGCTGGCCAGCGAGGCGAAGATGCGCACGTTGTCGTCGTCGTCCGAGCGCAGCTGGAAGCCATAGCGCTTGGAGACGACCAGCGCCACCTCGAGGATGTCGATCGAGTCAAGGCCCAGGCCATCACCGTACAGCGGCGCGTCGGGGTCGATGGATTCCGGTGCCACGTCGAGGTTGAGCGCCTCGACCAGGAGGGCTGCCACGTCCCGCTGCAACTGGCTGTTGTCGGCTGTCGTCATGTTCAATCGCCTGTAGGGAGCCCCTCGCGCACCACACCCGTCGAAGCCGACCGGGCGCTGCGACCAACGCGCGGTTGGCGCCCGCACCGTACCGACCTCGCGCAAAACGCGCCTCCGGAAGGACCGTTTGGACTTGTAAACACCGCATTCTACCGAACGGTGTCACGGCGCCGCGACCACCGCGGCGGACGCGCCGCCAGCGGATGGGCGCAGATGCTGCGTCGCAGCAAGCTTCTGCGGACCCGCGTAGGATGACGCGGTGTCGAACCCAGAGGCGCTGCACGGCGCCCGCCGCACCATGACTTCACCGGCCCTGCGCCCGGCGCCTTACGAGAACGACCCCTTCATGATCACCTGGGCCGAGTCGGTCTGCCGCGACCTGGAGCAGCGCATCGCCCGTCTGGTGATTGCGCTGAACCTGCTGCCGGGTCACGGCGGCGAGTTCACCCCGTCGCTGGAGGATCTGCCTGCGCCCGACCCGAAGGAGCTGATGCCGCACCAGCAGCGCGCCTGGGAGGAGCTGCGCGGGCTGGTCTTCCTGCGCGACGCGATGGTCAAGCGCTGCATCGACCGCATGGGCGCGACCACCACCGGCGAACTGCTGCTCGACATCGAGGACGAACTCGCGCAGCGCGGCTTCCCGCCCGGCGCCGACGGGATGGACGTGCACGCGCTGCTGGGCCTCAAGCCCGCCGCCAAGGCGTAGTAAGTCCGCGCGGCTGTGAAGCAGTAACGATCAGCCGATCCGGCCCAGCAGCAGGTACTCCATGAGTGCCTTCTGCACGTGCATGCGGTTCTCCGCCTCGTCCCAGACCACGCTCTGCGGGCCGTCGATCACCTCGGCGGTGACTTCCTCGCCACGGTGCGCCGGCAGGCAGTGCATGAACAGGGCGTCGGGCTGGGCGACGGCCATCATCTCGGCGTCGACGCACCAGTCGGCGAAGGCGGCTCGGCGGGCCTCGTTCTCGGCCTCGTAGCCCATGCTGGTCCACACGTCGGTGGTGACCAGGTGGGCGCCGCGACAGGCTTCGAGCGGGTCGGCAAAGACCTGGTAGCAGCCGCTGTCCTCGATGCCCGCGAGCTTCGGGTCGACCTCGTAGCCGCTGGGCGTGCTGACGTGCACCTTGAAGCCCAGGATCTCGGCGGCCTGCAGCCAGGTGTTGGCCATGTTGTTGCCGTCGCCCACCCAGGCCACCACCTTGCCGCGCAGGCTGCCCATGTCGAAGCCGTCGGCCCCGACCGGCGCGCGGTGCTCCAGGTAGGTGAACAGGTCGGCCAGGATCTGGCAGGGGTGGAACTCGTTGGTCAGGCCGTTGATGACCGGCACGCGGCTGTGCGCCGCGAAGCGCTCGATCTTGGTCTGCTCGAAGGTGCGGATCATCACCAGGTCGACCATGCGGCTGATGACGCGCGCCGAGTCCTCGATGGGCTCGGAGCGGCCGAGCTGGCTGTCGCCGGTGGTCAGGTGCACCACCGAGCCGCCCATCTGGTACATGCCGGCCTCGAAGCTGACGCGGGTGCGGGTGCTGGCCTTCTCGAAGATCATGGCCAGCGTGCGGTCCTGCAGCGGCTGGTACTTCTCGTAGTTCTTGAAGCGGCGCTTGATGATGGCGGCGCGGTCGAACAGGTGGGCGTATTCCTCGGCGCG
>JAGWTP010000080.1 GCA_028868895.1 Burkholderiales bacterium | reverse complement strand
AAGACCGACATCAAGCAAGGCCCCGGCGTGGGCACCGGCGTGGGCGTCGGTGTGGGCGCCGGCAACGAGGCCGGCGTGCCCACGCGCGCGCTGCTGACCTCCAACGCCACCGGCGGCAGCGGCGGCATCAACACCGCTTCGTACAGCCGCAACACCGGCGGCGGCGGCCTGGCCGGGCGCGCGACCACCTTGGTCGAAGGCGCGGTCGGTGGCGGCGGGGGTGGCGGTGCCGGCGGCGGCGGTGCGCGTGGCCGCGGCGACGGCAATGGCAGCGGCGTGGGGGGCGCGGGCGGAGGCGGCAACGGTGCCGGCGGCACGCTGCAGCGCGGCGGCAGCGGCAAGGCATCGCGTTCGATCGAAGATGTGAAGATCGTCTTCGATCGCAACAAGGGCTCGATCTACGCGATCTACAACCGCGCGCTGCGCGAGGAGCCGGGCCTGCAGGGGCGCGTCGTGCTCAAGCTCACGATCGCGCCGTCGGGCAGCGTCGTCGAGTGCCGGATCGTCTCGAGCGAGCTGCACACGCCCGAACTCGAGGGCAAGCTGCTGGCGCGCATCCGCCAGTTCGATTTCGGTGCGAAGGACGTCGGCGAGCTGGTCGTCACCTGGCCGGTCGACTTCCTGCCGTCTTAGCGGCCGGCGCGCGCGCGACGCCGCGGCGTCAGCGGTTCAGCACGGCCTTGGCGACGAGGTCGAGCGCGACGACGATCAGCACGATCGAGAACGCCAGTTGCACGTGGCGTGCCGACAGGTGCAGTGAAGCACGCCGCCCGACCAGCATGCCGCACGCGGTGGCGGCGGTGAACAGCGCGGTGAGTTCGAGCGGCAGCACCCGGCCGTGCAACACCGCCGAGACCATGCCGCCGAAGCCGACCAGCGCGATCACCAGCAGCGAGGTGGCGACGATGCCGTGCATCGTCAGGTTGGTGAAGCGGCGCAGCATCGGCACGATCACGAAGCCGCCGCCGACGCCGAGCAGCCCGGTCATGAAGCCGGTCAGCGCGCCGGTGGAGCCGAGCAGCAGCGCGGTGGGCCACGACCAGATGAAGCGGCCGGTGGCGGGGTCGATGCGGCCGATGGCACCGGGATCGTCGGCCGCGCGCAGCGGGGCGCGGCGCGCCTGGTGCAGCAGCCGCGCCGCCACCAGCAGCATGACCGCGGCGAACAGGGCCAGCAGCATGCGCTGCGGCAGCACCTGGGCCACGCGCACGCCGAGCGAGGTCATCGGCACGCCGCAAGCCACCATCAGCACCGCGGCCTTGTAGCGCACCAGCCTGCGGTGCAGGCCCTCGGCCGCGCCGACCGCCGCACCACCCGCGACCGCGATCAGTGCCACCGGCGCGGCCTGCTGCATGGTCCAGCCCAGCCCGACCACCAGCGCCGGCACCGCCAGGATGCCGCCGCCGGCACCGGTCAGGCCGAGCACCGCGCCGACGAGCACGCCGAGCAGGAGCGAGATCAACATGCGGCGCACGCCGATGCGGCCGGCCCGATGCGCACCGCGCGCCGGTGGCGGTTGCGCGCGCCAGGCGCGGGCCGCGTCATCCGACCATCTCCGGGCGGGCCAGCCACTCGCGGCCCTTGAGCATGCCTTCCCAGTACAGCGGCGGCAGCAGCCGCTCCTTGAGGTACCAGGCGGCGCGCGACGGTCGGGTGCCGTCGATCAGCCATTTCGGGAAGCTCGGTGCGAGCTTGCCGGCGTACAGGAACTCGGCCAGCACGATCTTGCCGCGCTCCACCGTCAGCGGGCACGAGCCGTAGCCGTCGTACCTGGCGTCGCCCGCCAGTTGGCCCAGACCGACGAGCACGTTGTGGGCCACCACCGGCGCCTGCTTGCGTGCGGCCGCCGCGGTCTTGGCGTTCGGCGTGCTGCCGGCGTCGCCGAGCGCGTAGACGTTCGCGTAGGTCTTGTGGCGCAGCGTGGCGGGGTCGACATCGACCCAGCCGGCGGCGTCGGCCAGCGGGCTGACGCGGACGAAGTCGGGCGCCTTCTGCGGCGGCACGACGTGGATCATGTCGAACGCCGTCGTCACCGCCTCGGTGGTGCCGTCGGCGCGGGCCCGTGTGAACGTGGCGGTCCGGGCCGGTCCGTCGACGGCACTCAGCGTGTGGCCGAAGTTCAGCGTGATGGCATAGCGCTCGACGTACTCCATCAGCGCCGGCACGTACGCGGCCACGCCGAACAGAGACGCACCGGCGTTGCAGAACTGCACGTCGATGCCGTCGAGCACGCCGCTGCGCCGCCAGTGGTCGCTCGACAGGTACATCGCCTTCTGCGGTGCGCCGGCGCATTTGATCGGCATCGGCGGCTGCGTGAACAGCGCAGTGCCGCGCTTGAGCTGGCGCACGAGCTGCCACGTGTAAGGCGCCAGGTCGTAGCGGTAGTTCGAAGTCACGCCGTTGCGCCCGAGCGTCTCGACCAGGCCATCGATGGCGTGCCAGTCGAGCTTGAGCCCGGGGCAGACGATGAGCTGGTCGTACCTGACGACCCGGCAGCCGTCGAGGATCACCGCGTTGCGCTCGGGTTCGAAGGCCGCCACCGCGGCCTTGATCCAGTGCACCGAACGCGGCATCAGCGAGGCCATCGTGCGCGCGGTGGTGGCGGGCGCGAAGATGCCGGCGCCCACCATCGTCCAGCCCGGCTGGTAGTAGTGCACGTCGGCCGGGTCGATGATGGCGATGTCGAGGTCGGCGTCGCGCGCGAGCAGGCTGGCCGACACGGCGATGCCGGCCGAGCCGGCACCGACGATGACGATCTGGTGTCGCGCGTCGGCCACCTCGACCGGTGTCTTGCCGCCGTTGGCGATGCGGCGCAGCAGGCCCGTGAGGTCGAAGCCGGCGGCGCGGGCCTTCTCGAGAATCTGCGGCAGCGGCCGCGTGGCGGCCTCGGACAGCGCCCACATCGTGGTCGAGCGGATTCCGGTGCGGCAGTAGGCCAGCACCGGCCGGGGCAGCTCCCGCATCAGCGCGCCGAAAGCGGCGCCTTCCGCGTCGGTGACCTGGCCCGACACCGCGGGCAAGTAGCGGGTGGCGATGCCCAAGCCGAGCGCGGTCTGCGCGATCTCGCTGTAGTTGGGCTGGTCGGCGCCCTCGCCGTCGGGCCGGTTGCAGATGATCGCGCGGTAGCCCGCGGCGTGCAGCGCGGCGAGGTCGGACGCCGCGATCTGCGCCGCCACCGACAGTTCGGGCACGAGCGTGTGCAGTTCCATGCGGGGCTCCAGAAGGTGTGTAGGGGCGTCGTACCGGCGACGCCGCGGCGGCGAATCAGAACGCGTTGAGCGGGATCTTCAGGTAGCGCGTGCCGTTGGCTTCGGGTGGCGGCATGTGGCCCGCGCGCATGTTGACCTGCACCGAAGGCAGGATCAGCACCGGCATGTCGAGCGTGGCGTCGCGCGCGGTGCGCATCGCGACGAATGCGTCTTCATCGATACCGTCGTGCACGTGCACGTTGAACGCGCGCTCGTCGGCCACGGTGCTGACGAACTGCACCTCGCGCCCGCCGGGCGGGTAGTCGTGGCACATGTGCAGCCGGGTGGTCGCGGGCAGGCTCAGCACCTTGCGGATCGAGCGGTACAGCGTGCGCGCGTCGCCGCCGGGGAAATCGCAGCGTGCGGTGCCGTAGTCGGGCATGAACAAGGTGTCGCCGACGAAGGCGCTGGTATCGGCGCCGTCGGCGACGACGTAGGTCATGCACGCCGGCGTGTGGCCGGGGGTGTGCAGCGCGCGTGCGGCGAGGGTGCCGATGGTGAACGGCTCGTCGTCGGCGAACAGCCGGTCGAACTGGCTGCCATCGCGCGCGAAGTCGGCGCCGGCGTTGAAGAGCTTGCCGAAGGTGCTCTGCACGGCGGTGATGCGGCTGCCGATGCCGAGCAACCCGCCGAGTTGCTGTTGCAGGTACGGCGCGGCGGAGAGGTGGTCGGCATGGACATGGGTTTCGAGGATCCACTGCACCCGCGCACCCAGCTCGCGCACGCGGGCCACCAGCTTGTCGGCCTGGGTCGGGCGGGTGCGCCCCGACTTGGGGTCGTAGTCGAGCACGCTGTCGATCAGCGCGCACTGCCCCGAGCGGGTGTCCAGGACCAGGTAGCTGACCGTCCCGGTGGTGGCGTCGAAGTGGCCTTCGATCTGCATCGCCGCGCCGGCGGGCGCCGACCGATCGGGCACGCTCACAGGCGGCGCTCCCGCGACGCGAACAGCGTGCTCAGGTAGCGGTCGTGCAGCCCCATGCCGGCCAGCATCGCGGCGACGAACCATACGGCGGGCAGAAAGCCGGCGCCGAGCGCCGTGACCGCCGGCCCCGGGCAGAAGCCGCCGATGCCCCAGCCGACGCCGAACAGCGCGCCACCGACGATCAGGCGGGTGTCGATGACACCGGCGGTCGGCAGGTCGATCGGGTCGCCGGACAGCGCCCGCTTGCGCTTGCGTGCGGCGGCGAATCCGAACACGCCCACGCTGATACCGCCGGCCATCACGAAGGCCAGGCTCGGGTCCCACGATCCGAACAGGTCCAGGAAGGCTTGGACCTTGGCCGGGTTCGTCATGCCGCCGGCGATCAGCCCCAGTCCGAAGATCAGCCCGCTGAGCAGGGCGATGAACAAGCTCATGCGCAGGCTCCGGCCGCGGGTTCAGAGCACATGCCGCAGCACATAGACGGTGGCCATGCCGGCACCCATGAAGGCCAGCACGTTCGCCAGCGAACGCAATGACAACCGGCTCAGGCCGCACACGCCGTGGCCGCTGGTGCAGCCGTTGCCCATGCGCACGCCCACGCCGACGAGCAAGCCGGCGAGCACCAGCGGCACCGGGCCGGCCGCCGCGGTGGCCACCGGCATCGGCAGTGCGAGCTTCCACACCGCGGGCGCGAACAGCAGGCCGGCGGTGAACGCGATCCGCACCCCTTGCCCCATGAACGACAGGCGCGACAGCGACTGCAGCGTGCCGCCGACGATGCCCGCGATGCCCGCGACGCGCCCGACACCGAGGATCAGCAGCGTGGCGCTCAGGCCGATCATCAGGCCGCCTAACAGCGACAGTCCGGGCGTGAAATGGTTGAAGGCGATGTTGATCATGGCGGCGCCGACTGCGGCGGGAGGCAAAGGGTTGGCGGCACCGGCCGGTGCCCTCGGGGGCGCGGTGCGCTGTTCAGGGCTTGATGTAGGCCCAGCCCTGCTGCTGCTTGCGCATCAGTTCGACCACGCCGGCCGGCACGTAGCCGATGTCGGGCAGCATGTCGGCATAGACCAGCTTCTGCGCCTTCATGGTGTTCTCGCAGGCGACCACTTTTGCACCGGTTTTCAGCGCCTCGGTGATGCGCTGCGCCATCGGCGAGCCGCCCTTGAGCATGGCGATGCCGGGGCCGAAGGCGACGAGTTCGACGTCGACATCCTCTTCACCCAGCTCGACCTGCACGTTGCGCATGTTGTTCAGTGCCAGGGCCCACTTGCCAGGGTCGTTGTCGCTCATCTGGAACACGACCCTGTCCTTCTTGGCCTTCGACGGGGTCTGCGCCGCGGCCAGGCCCGGGATCAATGCGCCCGCCAGTGCAACGGTGCCGAGCTGGCCGAGGAAGCGTCGGTTGGAAGTCTTCATGGTGCGAGCTTTCAGGGGTGGAGGGAAGGGCCGGGCCGACAACGAGGGGCGCATTCTCGCAAATCGAACGGCCCGCAGCGCCGGTACGGGCTCGCCGCCGCGGGTACGGCCCGGGCCGTGGCACTCATGCGGCCGCCCGCAATGCCGCGGCGATGCGCTCGTCGAGGTAGGCACCGAAGAAGTCGCGCGACATGCCGACGATGGGCTCGGCCAGGGTCTGGCCGCGCGCGCCGAAGAACATCAGCGTCGGTGCGAACCGCGCGCGGTTCGCGCGTGCGAAGTCGGCCTGCGTGAGCTCGCGGCGGGACCAGTCGCGCAGGCGGCGCGTGCCGTCGAGTTCGAACTCGGCGATCACGACCCGGCGCGGGCGCGTGGCGAGCAGCGGCTTCAGGTAGTGCTCGCGCACCTCGGCGCAGAACTCGCAGCCGGCCTGCGAAAAGAGCACGACGTTGACCGTGCCAGGCTGAAGGCCGAGTACGTCGGGGAGCAATCGGAGCGATTTCATCGTGATGCAATTGAAATCAAATCGGTGCGACCGCGCAAGCGGGGGCAATTACCTATGTGAATATGCGCACATACGCATACGATCGCGGCATCAACAAAGACTGCCGCCGGCCGGAGTGATTGCGATGGACGAAATGACCGAAGTGTTCGAGACCGTGGCGCGCTACTTCGCGATCCTGGCGGAGCCGGCGCGGCTGCGGATCCTGCACTCGATCTGCCAGAACGAGAAGTCGGTCGGTCAGATCGTCGAAGAGTCGGAGATGACGCAGACCAACGTCTCGCGCCATCTCAACATGATGTACCAGGCCGGTGCGCTCAAGCGCCGGCGCGATGGCGCGATGGTGTTCTATGCGGTCGCCGATGCCACCCTGACCGAGGTCTGCCGGATGGTCAGCGTGCGCGTGTCTTCGGAGCTGGACGGCAACAAGACGCTCAAGCGCAGCTTCAAGGAACTGATCGACGAATTGCGCTGATCCCGGCGCGTCGATCGGTCCAACCCATCTCACGGAGACGGATTTCATGTCGAGTGCAAAGCCGCAAATGTCGGGGCGCATCCTGAAGGCGCCCGAAGGGCAGTTGTCGCCTGCGTTGCTCGAGCAGGCGCGCAAGGCGCGGCGCATCTTCATGGGCAAGGCACTGGCGATGGGCGCCGGCGCGGTGGGCACGGTGGCCTCGGGCGCGGCCGCCGATGTCGGCGCCGGCGATCCGGCCATCCTGAAGCTGCCGGCGCACTCGACCGGACTCGGCCAGCCCGTGGCGGCCACCGGCTACGGGCTGCCGTCGAAGTGGGAGAAGAACATCCAGCGCCGGCCGAGCCCGGGGCTGACGCAGGTGCCGCAGGCATCGGTGTCGTTCTGCCCGCTGCAGTCGCTGTTCGGCATCATCACGCCCAGCGGCCTGCACTTCGAGCGCCACCACCAGGGCTGGTGGGACATCGACCCCTCGCAGCACCGCCTGATGCTGCACGGCATGGTGCGCGAGCCGCGTGTGTTCACGATGGACGACCTGATGCGCCTGCCGTCGGTCTCGCGCATCCACTTCATCGAGTGCGGCGCCAACAGCGCGATGGAGTGGGGCAACTCGGCGGTACCGAGCGTGCAGTACACCCACGGCATGCTGTCGTGCTCCGAGTTCACCGGCGTCAGGCTGTCGACGCTGCTGGAGATGTGCGGCGCCGACACCAAGAACGGCAAGTACCTGCTGGCCGAGGGCGCCGACGGCTCGTCGATGACGCGCACCATCGCGATGGCCAATGCACTCGACGACGTGATGGTCGCCTGGGGCATGAACGGCGAGATGCTGCGCCCCGAGAACGGCTACCCGCTGCGGCTGGTGGTGCCGGGTGTGCAGGGTGTCAGCTGGGTCAAGTACCTGCGCCGCATCAAGGTCGGCGACCAGCCGTTCTACACCAAGGACGAAGAGATCCACTATGTCGACCTGATGCCCGACGGCCATCTGCGCCAGTTCACGTCGGTGCAGGAATGCAAGTCGGTGATCACCACGCCGTCGGGTTCGCAGACCCTGCTCGACACCGGCTTCTACAACATCACCGGGCTGGCGTGGTCGGGCCGCGGCAAGATCAAGCGGGTCGACGTCAGCGTCGACGGCGGGCGCAACTGGCGCACCGCACGGCTCGAGGGGCCGGTGCTGTCGAAGGCGCTCACACGCTTCAACATCGACTGGGTCTGGGACGGCACGCCGGCGGTGCTGCAGTCGCGCGCGATGGACGACACCGGCTACGTCCAGCCCAAGATCAACCAGCTGCGTGCGGTGCGCGGCACCAAGTCGATCTACCACAACAACGCGATCCAGTCGTGGCGGGTCGCGCAGACCGGCGATGTCTCCAACATCCAGATGTATTGACATGAAGCTGCTGCATCGACTCGATCGAAACCTCGGGTGCGGTGTCGCGCTCGCGGCCCTGCTGTCGGCCCCGGCGGCCTGGGCCCAGCGCGCCGACGCGGCGGCGCTGAACGCCGTCGGGCGCACCGCCACGCCGGCCGAGGTCCATGCCTGGAACATCGACGTGCGCGGCGACTTCAAGGGCCTGCCCAAGGGCTCGGGCAGCGTCGACATGGGCGGCAAGGTGTGGGACGGCAAGTGCGCGTCGTGCCACGGCGCGTTCGGCGAGTCCAACTCGGTGTTCACGCCGCTGGTGGGCGGCACCTCGAAGAAAGACATCGAGACCGGCCACGTCTACTTCCTGTCGCATTCGGGCTACCCGCACCGCACCGCGCTGATGAAGGTCTCCAGGCTGTCGACGCTGTGGGACTACATCAACCGCGCGATGCCGTGGACGGCGCCGAAGTCGCTGACGACCGACGAGGTCTACGGCGTGCTGGCGTACATCCTCAACCTGGGCGACATCGTGCCGGCCGACTTCACGCTGTCGGACAAGAACATCGCCGAGGTCCAGAAGCGGCTGCCGAACCGCAACGGCCACGTGTTCTACAAAGCCATGTGGGAGGTGCGCGGCAAGGGCGACGTCAAGAATCCGCTGTGCATGAAGGACTGCCCGGTGCAGGGCGGCATCGAATCGGCGCTGCCCGACGACTCGCGCAACGCCAACGGCAACATCGCCGAGCAGGTTCGCCCGTTCGGGCCGGCGCGTGGCACCGACACGTCGTTGGCGCCGCGCACGCAAAAGGTCGGCGTGGTCGTGCCGGCAACCGTGGTCGCCGCGGCCGCGCCCGCCGTGCCGGCCTTGCCCGCGGGCCCTTCGGCGGCCGACGCGCCGGCTCACGCCCTGATCCAGGCCAATGCCTGCACCAGTTGCCATGGCGTGACGAACAGAATCGTCGGCCCGGCGTTCCAGGACGTCGCCACCAAGTACGCCGGCCGTGCCGACGTGGTGGCCTACCTGAGCGACAAGATACGCAGCGGCGGGCAGGGCGTGTGGGGCGCCATCCCGATGCCGGCGCAGGCGCAGTTGAAAGAGGCGGATGCCCGGGCCATCGCACAGTGGCTCGCCGCGGGCGCGAAGTGACGGCGTCACCGAGCGACGACGTGTGGAAAACAGCTATGGCGTGGGCGCCGACCGGCGCTCAAGATCAACGAACGGGGTGAAAGGGCTGAACATGAGACAAGCGACGAGACGAGACCTGCTCAAGCAGGGAAGCCTGCTCGCGATGCTGGCGGGCTGCGGCCTGCTGACCACGCGGCAGGCGATGGCCGCCGAAGCGGCGGGCTTCGACGCGAAGACGCTCGCCGAGGCCTTGAAGAGCCTGGGCAGTGCGCCGACTCCAAGCAACGAGATCACGATCACCTCGCCCGACATCGCCGAGAACGGCGCGGTCGTGCCGGTCGCGGTCACGAGCCGGCTGCCGAAGACGCAGGAGATCTACATCCTCGTCGAGAAGAACCCGAACCCGCTGACGGCGATCTTCACGATCCCGGACGGCACCGAGCCGTTCGTGTCGACGCGGACCAAGATGGGCCAGAGCACCAACGTCTACGCGGTCGTCAAGGCCGACGGCAAGCTCTACTCGACCTTCAAGGAAACCAAGGTCACGCTCGGCGGCTGCGGCGGGTGAGACACGACGTGCGGGCGTGCCTGTGGGCACGACCGTGCGCAACGAATCCAATTCATAAAGGAGACGAACATGGGCGACCCGATGCGCATACGCGCGCAGATCAAGGACGGTGTGACCGACGTGCGCGTGCTGATGGCGCACCCGATGGAAACCGGCTTGCGCAAAGACAGTTCGGGCAAGATCATCCCGGCCCACTACATCAACGACGTCAAGGCGAGCAGCGGTGGGCGCATCGTGCTCACGGCCAAGTGGGGCCAGGCGATTTCGCAGAACCCGTTCCTGGAGTTCCGCTTCAAGGGCGCCAAGCCCGGCGACAAGGTGTCCATCACCTGGACCGACAACACCGGCGACACGCGCACCGACGAAGCGGTCATTTCCTGATCCGCAACAGCACCGCTGTCGCGAACGATCGCGCAACCCGAACCCGGCGAACCGATCGCCGCAGGAGACAGTCGATGAAAAGCCTACTGGTCGCATGGGGGGCGCTGCTGGTCATGGCGCACGCGGCGGCGCAAACGTCGAGCGACGGCATCGCGCAATATCGCGCGATGCTGGCCGACGGCAACCCGGCCGAACTGTGGGAAGCCAAGGGCGAAGAACTCTGGAAGCAGCCGCGCGGGCCCAAGAAGGCTTCGCTGCAGCAATGCGACCTGGGCCTGGGAGCGGGCGTGGTCAAGGGCGCCTTCGTCGAGTTGCCGCGCTACTTCAGCGACACCGGCCGGGTGCAAGACCTCGAGTCGCGGCTGCTCACCTGCATGCAGACACTGCAAGGCTTCGACGCCGCAGCGATCGCCAAGACGCCGTTCGGGCACGGCGAGCAAACCAACATCGAAAGCCTGATCGCGTATGTGTCCGGCCAGTCGCGCGGCATGAAGTTCAACGTGCCGCAGTCGAGCGCCGCCGAACGCACGATGTTTGAAGCCGGCAAGCGCATCTTCTTCTTCCGAGCCGGGCCTTACGACTTCGCCTGTGCTTCGTGCCACGGCCAGCAGGGCAAGCGCATCCGCTTGCAGGATCTGCCCGACCTGACCACGGCCAAGGGAGCCGGCGCGGGCTTCGGCGCGTGGCCGGCCTACCGGGTTTCGAGCGGTGAACTGTGGGGCATGCAGCGTCGCCTGAACGACTGCTTCCGCCAGCAGCGCTTTCCGTATCCGGGCTATGCGTCCGACGCCACCGTCGCGCTCGGTGTGTACATGGGCGTGACTGCCCACGGTGCGGAATCGATCGCCCCCGCGCTGAAGCGCTGACAGGAGGACTCCGATGAAAAACGTCTCCAATCGCCTCGCCGGATGGTGCGCGGCTGCCACCGCTGCGATCGCCGCCGGCTGCGCCACCGCGCCGGCACCGGTCGACTACGACCGGATCGCGCTCGACATGCTCAACAGCTCGTTCAGCGCGAAAGGCCAGGCCTCCATGGGCCGCCTGCAGCAAGACCCGCTGCAAAAGGCCTGCTCGAGTGCGACTGCGCCATCGGCGCAAGTCGCCGCGCAGATCCAGGCCACCGAACTCGCCAGCATCAAGCCGCCCGCGGACGGGCGCTACCTCGGCGACTGGAAGGAGGGCGAAAAGCTGGCCCAGAACGGCCGCGGCATGACCTGGTCCGACCCGGCCGGCGCGCCCAACGGCGGCAACTGCTACAACTGCCACCAGATGGCCAAGGCCGAGATCTCGTACGGCACGCTCGGGCCGAGCCTGTACCAGTACGGCAAGCTGCGTGGCGTGAAAGACCCGGCCGATCCGGCCTCGGCGGCGATCGTGCAGTACACCTGGGGCAAGCTCTACGACGCGAAGGCCTCCAACGCGTGTTCGGTGATGCCGCGATTCGGGCACGTGAAGGCGCTCGACGAAAGGCAGTTGCAGGACCTGATGGCGCTGCTGCTCGACCCGAAGTCCCCGGTCAATCAATAGCCCACCGCCGCTCGCGCCACGGCGCCAGGCAGCACCCCAAGATCCACCCCGCGGCCTGTCGCCCGCGACCGCGGCGCCCGCCTTGGCGCCACGGCCGCGACGGTGCGAACGGCACAGCACACGGAACGCCCAGATGAACATCGGTCGACGCGACTTCATGCAGATGCTGGCGCTGGCCTCTGCGGCCGGCATGGCGCTCGACCACCGCGACGTGCTCGCCGCCCAGGCCGGCGCCGCCGAGCGCCTGTACGAGCTGCCGGCCTTCGGCAACGTCAGCTTCATGCATTTCACCGACTGCCACGCGCAGTTGATGCCGATCCACTTTCGCGAGCCCAGTGTCAACCTCGGCGTGGGTGCTGCCGTCGGCCACGCGCCGCATCTGGTCGGCGAGCAGTTGCTGATGGCGTTCGGCATCGCACCCGGAACGGCGCGTGCGCACGCGTTCACCTACCTCGACTTCGAGAAGGCCGCGCTGACCTTCGGCAAGGTCGGCGGCTTCGCGCACCTGGCCACGCTCGTCAAGCAGGTGCGGGCCTCGCGGCCGCAGGCGCTGCTGCTCGACGGCGGCGACACCTGGCAAGGCTCGGCCACCGCGCTGTGGACGAACGGGCAGGACATGGTCGACGCCTGCAAGCTGCTCGGCGTCGACATGATGAGCTCGCACTGGGAGTACACGCTTGGCGCCAAGCGGGTGCAGGAGATCGTCGAGAAAGACTTCAAGGGCCGGATCGCGTTCCTGGCGCAGAACGTCAAGACCGCCGACTTCGGCGATCTGGTGTTCGAGCCGTACGCGCTGCGCCGCATCAACGGCGTTCAGGTCGCGGTGATCGGCCAGGCGTTCCCGTACACGCCGATCGCCAACCCGCGCTACATGGTGCCCGACTGGTCGTTCGGCATCCAGGACGAGAACATGCAGAAGGTCGTCGACGAGGTTCGTGGCAAGGGCGCCCAGGTCGTCGTGGTGCTCTCTCACAACGGCATGGACGTCGACCTGAAGATGGCCACGCGCGTCAGCGGCATCGACGCGATCCTGGGCGGCCACACCCACGACGGCGTGCCCGCGCCGGTGATCGTAAAGAACCGCGCCGGCAGCACGCTCGTGACCAATGCCGGCTCGAACAGCAAGTTCCTCGGCGTGCTCGATTTCGACGTGCGCGGCGGCCGCGTGCAGGACTACCGCTACAAGCTGATGCCGGTGTTCTCGAACCTGCTGCCCGCCGACCGCGAGATGCAGGCCCACATCGACAAGGTGCGCGCGCCCTACCAGGCCAAGCTGGATGAAACGCTCGCGGTCAGCGAGGGCCTGCTGTACCGGCGCGGCAACTTCAACGGCACCTGGGACCAGCTCATCGTCGACGCGCTGATGCAGGTCAAGGGCGCCGAGATCGCGTTCTCGCCGGGCTTTCGCTGGGGCACGACGCTGCTGCCCGGCCAGAGAATCACCCGCGAGCTGATGATGGACCAGCTCGCCATCACCTACCCGTCGACCACGCTCACCGAAATGAGCGGGCAGACCATCAAGACGATCCTCGAAGACGTCTGCGACAACCTCTTCAACCCCGATCCGTACTACCAGCAAGGTGGCGACATGGTGCGTGTCGGCGGCCTCGAATACGCCTGCACGCCGGGCGAGAAGGCAGGCTCGCGGATCTCGGCGATGCACTTGAATGGCAAGCCGATCGAGCCCGACAAGACCTACAAGGTCGCGGGCTGGGCGCCGGTGGCCGAAGGGGTCAAGGGCGAGCCGATCTGGGACGTGGTCGAGACCTACCTGCGTGACCACAAGGTCATCAAGTCGCCGACGCTGAACCAGCCCCGGCTGATCGGCGTCGAAGGCAATCCCGGCATGGCGCCGGCCTGAACGGCGTGCCGACATGAGCCTGCCCGGCCGCCCGAGAGACGAATCCTCCGCAGCGCGAAGCACGCAGGTTGCCTGATGAGCCACGCCAGCCCCCTGCGCGCGCGATCGGGCCGAGCCCTTGCGATGGCATGGCTCGCGATCTGCGTCGCATCGACGGCGGCCGTCGCGGCGCCGCTCGAGGAGTTCGAGCCGGTCACGGTGCCGATGCAGGTGGTGCGGGTCGCCGCGCACAGCTACTACGTGCAAGGCCAGGCCGGCGTGGTGTCGAGTGCGAACGAGGGCTTCAACTCGAACGCGGGGTTCGTCGTCACCACCGACGGGGTCGTGGTGTTCGATGCGCTGGGAACGCCGGCACTGGGCCATCGGCTCGCCGAGCTGATCGCGCAGACGACATCGCAGCCGGTGCGGCGCGTCATCGCCAGCCATTACCACGCCGACCATATCTACGGCCTGCAGGCGTTCGAGCGGCGCGGCGTCGAGGTCTGGGCGCACGAACGCGTGCGCGACTACCTGGCCACCGATGCGCCGGCTGCGCGCCTGAAGGAGCGCCGCGAGTCCTTGTTTCCCTGGGTGAACGAGAAGACGCACATCGTCGTCCCCGATTGCTACCTCGGCGAAGACACGGTGTTCAAGATGGGTGGCCTGACCTTCCATGTCATGCACGCCGGCCCGGCGCACACCGCCGAAGACCTGATGATGATGGTGGAGGAAGACGGCGTGCTGTTCGTCGGCGACCTGATGTTCACCGGCCGCATTCCGTTCGTGGCCGATGCCGACGTGTCGTCGTGGATCCAGGCGATCGACCGGGTGCTGAAGTTCAAGCCTCGCATCGTCGTCGGCGGGCACGGGCCCGACTCGACGAACGCCGTGGCCGATCTGGCGATGACGCGCGACTACCTCGTGTACCTGCGCGAGCAGATGTCGGCGGCATTCGAAGACGGGCTCGACTTCGACTCGGCCTACCAGAGAATCGACTGGTCGCGGTTCGCCGCGCTGCCGGCCTTCGACGCGGCGAACCGGCGCAACGCCTACCAGACCTACCTGAACGTCGAGCGCGAAGCGCTGAGCGCCGCAAAGGCGCCCAAGCCTCGCTGAGGTACCTGCCTGCCCACCACCCGCCACCGTCCGGAGACACCATGAGAATCCTGCGCACCCTGCTGTTCTCGCTGGCCCTGCTGTTCACCGGCACCGTGTTCGCGGCCGATGGGCCGGTCAGGGTGGTCTATCACCTGGTGGAGGGGTTGGCCCAGGCGTCGCGCGCGATGGGCAACATCCGCAACCATCTCGACGCCGATCCGACCGCGAAGATCGTCGTCGTGGCCCATGGCTCGGGCATCGACTTCCTGCTCGAGGGCGCGCTCGATGCCAAGGGCCAGCCGTACGCCGGGGCGATCGGCGACCTCGCCAACCGGGGTGTGCAGTTCCGCGTCTGCAACAACACGCTGATTTCGCGCGGCATCTCGAAGGACAAGTTGGTGCTCGAGGCGAGCGTGGTGCCGTCCGGCGTAGCCGAGGTGGCGCGCTTGCAGTTCAAGGAGGGCTATGCCTACCTGCGCCCCTGAAACCCGCAGGCGCGCATGTTGGCGCTGACGCTCGGGCCGCTGGTGGTTCCCACCGGCATCGTCGCGCTCGCGGTGGCGCTGCTGGTCGCCGCGGCCGTCGGGCACTGGGCCGGCCGACGGCGCCACATCGGCATCGGCAGCACGCTGGCCGACATGCTGCTCGCCGCGGTGCTGGCCGCGCGCATCGCGTTCGTGGCAACGTGGTTCGAGCTGTACCGCAGCGCGCCCTGGTCGATGCTCGACATCCGCGATGGCGGCTTCACCGCCTGGGCCGGTGTGCTCGCGGCGGTGCTCGTCGGCGGCTGGCAAGGTTGGCGCAGCGCACGGTTGCGCAAGCCGCTGATGCTCGGCCTGCTGGCGGGCGCGTTCAGTTGGTCGATGACGCCGGGGCTGTTCCGCGTCGGCAACGAACCGACCCTGGCCGAGGTGGCCGACGTGCCGCTCGCGACCTTGCAGGGCGCCCCCGCGAGCCTGTCGCTGCTGGCGGCCGGCAAGCCCATGGTCGTCAACCTGTGGGCCACCTGGTGCCCGCCGTGCCGACGCGAAATGCCCCTGCTCGCCGCCGCGCAGCGGCAGCAGCCGGGCGTGAGTTTCGTGTTCGCCAACCAGGGCGAAGACGCGCCGACGATCGCGCAGTACCTTGTCGCCGAACAGTTGCCGCTCGCCAACGTGCTGCGCGATCAGGCCACCGCACTGGGTCGCAAGATCGGCTCGATGGGCCTGCCGACCACGCTGTTCTACGACGCGCAGGGCCGCCTGGTCGGCACGCACATCGGCGCCTTGTCGGCGGCGTCGCTGGCCAGCAACCTGCAGCGGCTGGGCGGCGCGCCCGGTGCGGGCGCCTCATCGGCGTCGGGCCTGACCGCCGTCAAGCCGGCGGCGGGCGACCGCAGGTAGTCTGGCCCACAGGAGCTTGCAATGTTCTTCGATGCCATCATCGACCGCCTCGGCGAAGGCGGTGCGCTGGCCCTGATCGGCCTGCTGATCGGGTTCGCGTTCGGCTTCATGGCCCAGCGTTCGCGATTTTGCCTGCGCTCGGCGGTGATCGAGTTCGCGCGCAACGTCACCGGCGGCAAGCTCACGGTGTGGCTGTTCGCGTTCGCCACCGCGGTGCTGGCGACGCAAACGCTGGCCTGGAGCGGTGCCTTCGACGCGAGCGGCGCGCGCCAGCTCGCGGCCCGCGGCACGTTGTCGGGCGCGGCCGTCGGTGGCGCGCTGTTCGGCATCGGCATGATCCTGGCGCGTGGCTGCGCGAGCCGCCTGGTGGTGCTGGCGGCGCAAGGCAACCTGCGCTCGGTCGTGTCGGGCCTGATGTTCGCGGTGACCGCGCAGGCGACCTGGAGCGGCGGCCTGGCGCCGCTGCGCACCGCCATCTCCGGGTGGTGGACGGTGGACGGGGGCAGCGCGCGCGACCTGATCGCGCGCACCGGCATCGGCCACGGCGGAGCGCTGGCCTTCGGCGCGGTCTGGCTCGCCGCGGCGGTGTTCTGGGCCCGTCGCCAGCGCGTGCCGGTGTGGGGCTGGGCCGGCGCGATCGGCGTCGGGCTGACGATCGCCGCCGCCTGGTGGATCACGTATGCCATGTCGCGGGTGTCGTTCGACCCGCATCCGATCCAGTCGCTCAGCTTCACCGGCCCGTCGGCCGAGTTGCTCACGCGCGTGCTGTTCACCGGCGACAAGCCACCCACCTTCGACCTCGGGTTGCTGCCCGGTGTGCTGCTGGGCTCATTCGTGGCGGCCGCGTGGTTCGGCGAACTCAAGCTCGAAGGCTTCCACGACGGCGCCAGCATGCGCCGCTACATGCTCGGCGCGATGCTGATGGGCTTCGGCGGCATGCTCGCGGGCGGTTGCGCCGTCGGCGCCGGCCTGTCGGGGGCATCCGTCTTCACGATCACCTCGTGGATCACGCTGCTGGCGATGTGGGGCGGCGCCGCGCTGACCGATCGCCTGGTCGATCAACCCGGGCTCGGCGCGATCGACCAGCCGATGCCGGGAGCGGCGAGGGCGGCGTAAGGGCGGCGCGCCGCTTCGGGGTCACCGCGGCCGAAACCCGCTAGAAATCGACCTCCCATTAGGAAGTCGGAGTTCGCTGCCGGCTTGGAATTTGTCAGGCTTTGCGTCGCCGCGCAGCGGCAAGACCGACCAACGCCAACCCTGCCAGGGCCAAACTGCTAGGCTCGGGAACATTCACGGTAATGTCGGAATGAGTGATTATGTTGCCGGCGCTGTCGAGAACCTTGAGCGAGAAGGCGGTGCTGCTGGCTGAATAGGGATCGAAGTTGTACACGCCGGACGTGATGAATCCCATCTTCATGTTCCATGACTCCAGATTCGGAAGGTGGTTAGTGATATCGCCGAAGACCAGATTGACGCCCGCGGAGGGATCTTTGTCGATTCCAAGTAGAACCTTGCAACCCGTGCAGTTGCTTCCGAGATTGAAACCGAAGTCGAAACTCCAGTTCGCGTAACCCTTGCCATCAGGTACATAGATTCCGTTTTGGGCATAGAACGTGTTTGTGCCGTCATTCGGCAACGCCACGCCGTTCTTGTACGCGTGTGCGCCCAATGCGACGGTGACGCCATTGGCCGTGTTCACGTCGAACAGCACGCCCGCCAAACCATTGCCAGCGTAGGTCGTGTCCCACGGTGCGTAAGTCACTAGAGCCGCTTGAGCCCCGGCGGATGTTGCAGCAATCGCTGCCAGTGCGATCGAACGAAGAATCATGAGCACTCCCAATCGATAAGTTGTAGACCCGAGGCGGGAAGAAACTGACGTCCTTTTCGATCGAAAAGAAAAGGGCTCAGCGTGAGTCGACGGAATGGGAGCTTTCCAAAACGCTGTGCTCGGCACCCCAACGACTTCTCGCGATCCATGTAAGCAACATTTGCGCCGTTGTGGTTTTCAAACGAATACATGTTCTAGATCAACGCGTTAGGGACTTGTCCATCCCTTCGATCCGCTTCATGGCCGGTCTCAGCCAAGAACATGTAAAGAAATTCGACAGCCGCGGCGGCGCTGGAGGCAATCGAGCGCACGTCGTTTGCGACAAACGGTCTGGTGAGAGTCTGCGGGTCTAAGGATCATCCCGCGAGCGTGTCGATCGGCGTGTCCATCGGCGTGACCACGTCCTGACATTGGATCGATGCGGGTGCTTTCCAGCCGGTAAGGCGAGGCAATAGACTGTGATAAAACACATCTTTGCGGTGCTCTCGAACGGTGCTCTCGAATCCACGCAAAT
>JAGWTP010000180.1 GCA_028868895.1 Burkholderiales bacterium | reverse complement strand
CAGCTGATCCGCCTGTACGACTGCAGCCCGCACGCCGAACGCGTGCTGCAGGTGATTCGCGAAGACCGGCTGCCGCTGCGCGTGATGCTGGGCGCCTACCTGGGCGCCGAGATGAACAACTTCGGCTGCCCCTGGGGCGCCACCTACAGCGAGGCGCAGCTCGAAGCCAGCGTGGTCGAGAACGAGGCCGAGGTCGGGCGCCTGATCGCGCTGGCCCGGTCCTACCCCGAGATCGTGTTCTCGGTCGCGGTCGGCAACGAGGCCACGGTGGACTGGACCGACCACTTCGTGCCGGTGCACCGCATGATCGAGCATGTGCGCCGCGTCAAGCGGGCCGTGACCCAGCCGGTGACCTTCTGCGAAAACTACGTGCCGTGGCAGCACAAGCTGCGCGAACTCGCCGACGAGCTCGACTTCATCTCGCTGCACACCTACCCGGTGTGGGAATACAAGCACGTGCACGAGGCGCTCGACTACACGCGCGAGAACTACGACAGCGTGGCGCGCCTGTACCCGAACAAGCCGGTGATCATCACCGAGGCCGGCTGGGCCACCCAGTCCAACGGCCGTGGCATCGAGCCGCACAACACCTCGCAGGCGCTGCAGGACACCTACCTGCGCGACCTGCTGCGCTGGAGCGACGAGGCCAGTGTGCTGTGCTTCGTGTTCGAGGCCTTCGACGAGCCCTGGAAAGGCTCGCCCGACCCGCTGGAGCCCGAGAAGCACTGGGGCCTGTACACCGTGGATCGGCAGCCGAAGCAGGCGATGCGGTCGCTCTACGCGGTGCGCGCCGCGCTGCCAACCACGTAGGTGGCGATCGCGCGTGGCGGCAGCTCGGTGTCGTACGCGTGGCCATCGGCGCGCAGCGCGAACCGGATCGGCTGCTCGGTGCGGTTCATCGCGACGATGGCGAGGCTGGCGTCGGGGTTGACGAAGGCGGTCGCTTCCAGCGCCTCTTTCGTCGCTGCGCACAGCACGCGCCGCGCGCCCGGCCGCACGAAGCGTGCGAGGTGCCCGATGTACCAGTACGAACTCTGGTGGTGCAGCGTGTCGAGCGTGGTGTCGGCGAGGATCGGCGCGCTGCAGAAGTTGCCGACGTGGTTGGGGCCGCCATGCGGGTCGAGCATCAGGTTCCAGTCGATCCAGCCCACGGTCCAGCGGTTCAGGTCGTTGATCATCGAACGCGCGTAGCGTTCGCCCAGCTCCCACGAGCCGTGGTGCGGGCCGCCTTCCTGGCAGCCTTCGGTGAACAGCAGCCGCTTGTCGGGCCAGGCATCGTGCACCAGTTGCACGTGGTCGAAGTGGTTCTCGCCGTACCAGTGAAAGCCGGTGCCCCAGACGTACTTCGCGGCTTCGGGGTCGGCGTAGATGACGCTGGCGCGCTCGACCATGGCGTCGCGGTTGTGGTCCCAGACGACGATGCGCACCCGGCCCAGGCCGGCGGCGGCCAGCTCGGGGCCGAGGAAGTCGCGCACGAAATCGCGTTCTTCCTCGGCCGTGTAAAGGCACGAGTCCCAGCGCTGGCGGGCCTGCGGCTCGTTCTGCACCGAGACGCCCCACACCGGCACGCCGTGGCTCGCGTAGGCCTCGATGAATCGCACGTAGCAGCGAGCCCAGGCGCGCCGATGTTCGGGGTTGAGCCGGCCGCCGTCGTTCATGTTGTCGTTGCTCTTCATCCAGGCCGGCGGGCTCCACGGCGAGACCAGCAACTTGAGCGCCGGCCCGGCGACGCGTTGCGCGGCCTGGATCATCGGCAGCAGCGCGCGGCGGTCGCGCTCGATGCTGAAGCCGCTCAGCTCGGTGTCGCCGGGGGTGCTCGCGTGCGCATAGTTGCCGAGCGCGAAGTCGCAGCTGTTCATGTGCACCCGGCACAGCGTGTAGCCGTGGCCGTGCGCCGGGTCGAAGCAGTCGCGCATCACCGCGTCGCGCTGGGCCGGGCCGAGCCGCAGCCAGGTCACCGCCGCGGCCTCGGTGAACGCGCCGCCGAAGCCTTCGACGGTCTGGAACCTGCGCTCGGTGTTGACCATCAAGCGCGGCAGGCCGGTGTCGTCCAGCAGCGCTTGCCGAGGTTGCGGCGAAGGCTGTTCGGCCAGCCGCTCGCCACCGTCGCGCGAGGTCAGGAAGCAGCGCAGCGCAGGCTGCGCGGCGGTCGAGCCGATCACTTCGACCAGTAGATGTTGTCGAGGAAGAAGGTGGTTTTGTCGCCCGCGCCCAGCGCTGCGCTGGTCTTGCCGGTGGAGGCGTACAGGTCGGCGACGGTGAACGGCTGGGTGACCTGGGTCATGTTGAGTTTGGCCGAGGCCGGCTGGCCGTAGGCCGGCGTCGCGTTGGCGATGATCGCGCTGATCGGTATCGACACGTTGTGCCACGCGCCGTCGTTGACATAGCCGTACTGTGCCGCCGACGGGTCAAGGATGATGTAGGCCTGCACGGCGGTGTTGGCGGTGGTCGAACCGGTCAGGAAGCCGACCTGGATCTTGCCCGGATAGGTCGACTTGACGCTGAAGTTCAGGCTGCCCGCGGCCTGGAAGTTCGACAGGTCGTCGGACGTGGTCACCAGGGCCGCGATCATCCCCCAGCCGAACATCGGCGAGGCGTTCTGCGGCGCCGGCGTGATCTGCATGCTGTTGGGTGCGTCGCCGGGTGCGGAGGTGGTGTTCGTGAGCCCGGCAAAAGCCGTCGCCGGGCTGTTGAAGCCGACCCACAGCGGGGTCTCGGTGGGCTTGGCCTCGCCGGCCACCGCGATGTCGGCGAACACCGTGTACCGGTTGGCGGTGATCGTCGGGTTGCCCTGCTGCGGGATGTAGTACAGCGCATTGGCCAGCGTGTAGGTTCCGGGCTCCCACTGGCTGCTCGGGTACAGGCTTTGCACCGCGTAGCGCGCCTGCCGGTTCACGTTGAACAGGCCCCAGCCGTCGTCGCTGCCCTTCCAGGGTTCGTCGAAGGCCTCGAAGTAGAAGATCGCCAGCGGCTTGGCGGTCGGCGAGGCGGCCGACGCGCTCCACGCGGTCAGCCGGTCGAGGTACATCTTCTGGTTCACCGGGCTGGCGCGGTAGGTTTCTCCGCCCGTTTGCACGGCCTTCCAGCCGGTTTCGCCGATCGTGATCGGCAGCGCGGCGTAGCCCGACTTGTCGAGGTAGCTGCGCACCGAGTTGAAGTTGGTCGTCGCCCAGGCCACCGACGCGTCCATCATCGCCGCGGCGCGTTGCGCGGCCGGCACGCTGGTCTGCTGCCAGTTCCAGGAGCCGGGGCTGGTGATGCTGTCGATGATCGCGTAGCTGTGGATCGAGACGAAGTCGATCGCATTGAGCACGACGTTCGGGCTCTTCGAGTCGGTGCCCGAATAGAACAGCCAGTTGTCGTCGGACGTGACCGGCTGCGTGACCGCCGCGCGCACGGTGTTGATGTAGCCGGCCATCACCGCGGGATCGACGGCGTTGAACGACCAGCTCACCATGTTCTCGTTGCCGACGCTGACCGCCAGCACCGTGCTCGCGTAGGTGCCGGCCAACGCGATGCCGCGCGCGATCTCGGCCTGGTTGAAGGCTGAATTGCCGTTCTGGATGTAGATGCCGAGCTGGACCTTGATGTCGAGGTGGCTGGCCTGGATCGCCTGCAGGATCGCCTCGGTCGAGCCGCCGCTCGGGCGCGAGGCGTTGGTGGAACTGTCGAAGACGCGGATCAACCCGAATCCGCCCTGCGCGAGCAACGTCAGGTCCTGGGTGATCTCGGCGGTCGTGACCGTCTCGGTGTCGCGGTTGGCGGACCTGAACGGCGAGTAGGCCACTGCCTTGCGGGTCGCGAATTCGGGGCTGAGGGCGCGCGTCTGAACGCCGGGCAATGGCACGGTGCCGCCGCCCCCGCAGGCGGCGAGGAGGGTGACGAGTGCGAGTGCCAGCAGGGCCCGCGTCAGTTTGAGAGGGTTCATGGACATGGCGC
>JAGWTP010000179.1 GCA_028868895.1 Burkholderiales bacterium | reverse complement strand
GTGGTTGGAGCGCGCGGGCATCAGCAGGTCGACCTGCACGCCGCGCCGCGCGGCCAGGCACAGGGCAGTGAGCAGGGCCGAGTCGGGCACGAAGTAGGGTGTGATCAGCGCGATGCGCCGGCGCGCGCGGTAGGCGGCGGTGACGAGCAGCGAGTAGACGGTGTCGTCGACCTGGTCGGGGCCGGAGGCGATGAGTTGTGCGCTCGTGGTGCCGCCGGTGGCTGCGGGTGTGGCCAGGGTGGCGGCGGGAGTTGCTGCGGCGCGTGAGCCTGCGGCACCGGCATCCGTTGCTGGCGCGTCGGTCTGCGGCGGCAGGCCGTTCGCGAACGCCCAGTCGTGCTCGAACAAGGCGCTCGCCTGCTGCACGAACGCGCCGCCGAGGTCGAAGCTCAGGTCGTGCCAGGGCGGCCGGCCCGGCTCGCCCTCGAAGTATTCGCCGGCCAGGTTGCGCCCGCCGCACCACAGGCGCCGGCTCTCGAACCCGGCGTCCTTGATCAACATCTTGCGGTGGTCGCGCAGGTTGGTGCGGCCCTTCAGCGGCGAGTGCAGTGGCGGCACGAACATCGTGAGCTGCACGCCGGCCGCGCGCAGCGGGCGCAGGTCAGGGCGGCTGCGCATCAGGCTGCCCAGGCCGTCGAGCAGCACGCGCACCTGCACGCCGGCGCGTGCCTTCGCGCACAGCTGCTCGATCAGGCCGTGGCCGACTGCGTCGCGGCCGATGATGAAGGTGCACAGGTCGATCGAGTGCTCGGCGTCTTCGATGGCGTGCCACAGCGCGGCCAGGGCCTCGCGACCGTCGGCGTGCAGGTGCAGGTCGCGGTACGGCGCTTGCGCCGGCTGGCCGAGCGCCAGCGCGGTCTGCACCGCCCACGGCCCTTCGGCGCCGGACGGGTCGGGGGCATAGGGCGGGCGGCTGCGCGGGCGGGCCTGCTTGCGCGAGCCGAAGGTCAGGAAGGCCGGCAGTGCCAGGTACGGCAGCAGCAGGATGAACAACACCCAGGCGATCGCCGCGGTCGGGTGGCGGCGCTGTTGCAGCACGTGCGCAGTGATCACGTAGACGAGCACCGCCAGCGCGGTGGCCAGGCCGTGGATCGTCAGCCAGAAGGTCAGGGGCAGGCCGGAGCGCATCGGCGCGACCTTACCGCATCGCCGGCGCGTGGCGCCGCGGTGGCACGCGTGCGCCACGACGGGCTCGGCGTTTGTGATCAAATCTAGCGCCCCGCTCGCCGCCGATGCCACCCGCCGAAAGCCCCGCCATGTCCGAACCCATCGCCCATCTGCTCGCCGAGCACCACATCCACGAGGTCGAGTGCGTGATCCCGGACATGACCGGCATCGCGCGCGGCAAGATCCTGCCCAAGGACCTGTTCCTCAGCGCCGGCGAGATGCGGCTGCCCAAGAGCGTGCTGCTCAACACCGTCAACGGCCAGCAGCCCGACAACGGCCCGCACGTCGGCGACACCGACCCCGACATGGTCTGCCGGCCCGACCCGGCCACGTTCCGCGTCGTGCCGTGGGCGGCCGAGCCGGTGGCGGTGATCATCCACGACTGCCTCGAATGGGACGGCACGCCGGTGCGGCTGTCGCCGCGCGCGGTGCTGCGCCGGGTGATCGAGCTCTACACCCGGCGCGGCTGGCGCCCGGTGGTCGCGCCCGAGATGGAGTTCTACCTGGTGGCGCGCCAGCAGAACCCGCACGAGCCGCTGCACCCGCCGATCGGCCGCACCGGCAAGCCCGAGGCCGGCCGGCAGAGTTATTCGATCGATGCGGTGAACGATTTCGACCCGTTCTTCATGGAGCTGTCGGGCTTTTGCGATGTGCACCGGCTGGGCGTGGAGACGCTGATCCACGAGGCCGGTGCCGGCCAGATGGAAATCAACTTCATGCACGGCGAGCCGCTCGAACTGGCCGACCGCGTGTTCCTGTTCAAGCGCACGGTGCGCGAGACCGCGCTGCGCCACGGCATCTTCGCCACCTTCATGGCCAAGCCGATGGAGACCGAGCCCGGCAGCGCGATGCACATCCACCAGAGCATCGTCGATGCCGACGGCCGCAACATCTTCAGCCAGGCCGACGGCAGCGCGAGCCCCGCGTTCTTTCATTACATCGCCGGCCTGCAGACCTATGTGCCGCAGGTCATGCCGATGTTCGCGCCCTACGTCAACTCGTACCGGCGGCTGGCGCCGCACATGTCGGCGCCGACCAATGTGCGCTGGGGCTACGACAACCGCACTTGCGGCATCCGCGTGCCCAAGTCGGAGCCGGCAGACCGACGCGTCGAGAACCGCGTGCCCGGCGTCGACGTGAACCCGTACCTCGCGATCGCCGCCACGCTGGCATGCGGCTACCTCGGCATGGTCGAGGCGACGCAGCCGGCTGCACCGGTGAGCACGAGCGCCTGGAACATGGAGCACGAGCTGCCGCGCCACCTCGAAGACGCGATCCAGCGGCTGCGCGCGTGCACGCCGATGCACGAGCTGCTCGGCGCCGGCTTCGTCGAGGCGTTCTGCGCCGTCAAGGAGCTCGAGTACGGCACCTACAACCGCGTCATCAGCTCGTGGGAGCGCGAGCACCTGCTGCTGCTGGTTTGAGACCGTGCGCGCTCCTGCTCCCTCGCCCTGTTGGGGAGAGGGCCGGGGTTGCGCCATTGCTCCCTCGCCCCTTTGGGGAGAGGGCGGGGGTGAGGGGTCAACGCAGCGCCGCTTCGCGGGCCCTAACCCCCACCCTCACCCAGAGGGAGAGGGAGCCCATTCGACACACTCACAGCCCATGAGGTCTGCGATGCACTCTGAACCTGATTCTCCTGCCCGCACCGGTATCGACGCAGCCCGCGCGCAAGCCCTGCTGCAACACGAGCGCGCCGAATTCATCGCGCGCAACCCGCGCTCGCGCGCGCTCGCCGAGCGCGCCGCGCGGCACCTGATGTTCGGCGTGCCGCTGCACTGGATGAACGACTGGGGCACGCCGTTCGCGCTGCAGGTGGCGCAGGCCAGCGGCGCGCAACTGGTCGACGTGGACGGCCACACGCTGGCCGACTTCTGCCTCGGCGACACCGGCGCGATGTTCGGCCATTCGCCCGCCCCGGTGGCGCGCGTGCTGGTGCGCCACGCCGGGCACGGCCTGACCGCGATGCTGCCGGGAGAAGACGCCGCGGTGGTCGGCGAGCTGCTGGCCGAGCGCTTCGGTCTGCCGTTCTGGCAGTTCGCGACCACCGCCACCGACGCCAACCGCTTCGTGCTGCGCTGGCTGCGCGCGGCCAGCGGGCGGCGCAAGCTGATCGTCTTCAACGGTTGCTACCACGGCACGGTCGACGACGTGTTCGTCGACCTGGTCGACGGCCGGCCCGCGCAGCGCGACAGCCTGCTCGGCCAGGTCCACGACCTGACCGCGCACACGGTGGTCGTCGAGTTCAACGACCTCGCCGCGCTCGAAGCCGCGCTGGCCGGCGGCGACGTGGCCTGCGTGCTGGCCGAGCCGGCCATGACGAACATCGGCATGGTGCTGCCCGAGCCCGGCTACTGGGAGGCCGCGCAGACGCTGATCCGCCGCCATGGCGCCGCGCTGGTGCTCGACGAAACCCACACCATCAGCTGCGGCCCCGGCGGCTACACCCGCCTGCACGGCCTGCAGCCCGACGCGGTCGTGCTCGGCAAGCCGGTCGGCGGCGGGGTGCCATGCGCGGTCTACGGCTTCAGCGCCGAGTGGGCCGAGCGCGCGGTACGCGCCAAGCGCGCCGCGCCGCCGGGCCACTCTGGCATCGGCACCACGCTGAGCGGCAACCTGCTGGCGATGGCGGCGATGCGCGCCACGCTGTCGGTATTGATGACGCCACCGGTCTACGCACCGATGCTGGCGCAGGCCACCGAACTGGCCGACGGCCTGCGCGCGGTGATCGCGCGCCGGCGCCTGCCGTGGTGCGTGACGCAGCTCGGCGCGCGCACCGAG
>JAGWTP010000079.1 GCA_028868895.1 Burkholderiales bacterium | reverse complement strand
CAGCGGTGACCGCTTTCTGCTGCAACCGGTGGCCGCCGCGGCGCAGGGCATGCAGACGGTGCTGGCGAGCACCCAGGGGCTGGCCGCCGCGGCGCCGTTCACCGGCAGCGTCGGCGTGGCCAACACCGGCACCGCCACGGTGGCGTCGCTGGTCGCGGTGAGCCCGGGCTACAACCCGGCGCTCAGCACCAGCATCACGTTCACGTCGAGCAGCGGCAGCTACAACTGGTCGATGAGCGACGGCAGCAGCGGCACCGGCACCTGGACCGCAGGCACGCCGATTTCGCTGAACGGCTGTCAGCTGACCCTGGCCGGTGTGCCCAGGAGCGGCGACACGGTGAACGTGGTGCCCACCGTGTCGGTGGCATCGAACAACGGCAACGCGCTCGCGTTCTCGCGGCTCGGCATGGCGGGCATCGTCAGTGCGGGCGGGGCGAGTTCGGGCAGCCAGACCATCACCGACGCCTACGCCAGCGCACTGGCCAACATCGGCGTGCGCGTGCAGAGCGGAACCACCTCGGCGAGCATCTCCAGCGCGGCAGCGAGCCAGGCCGAAACGGCGCGCTCCGCCAAGGCCGGGGTGAACCTCGACGAAGAGGCGGCGCGGCTGATCCAGTTCCAGCAGAGCTACCAGGCGGCGGCCAAGATCTTGCAGGTCGCGCAGGCGGTCTTCGCCACCATGCTGCAGACGGTGTCGGCCTGAATCGCCGGCCGTCGACGCGTCGCACTTCCTCAGGGCCTTTCATGCGCATCAGCACCGCCGACAGCTACAACACCTCGCTCGATACGCTGATGCAGCGCCAGATGCAGCTCAGCGCCACGCAGTTGCAGATGACCACCGGCAAGCGCGTCAACGTCGCCGGCGACGACCCCGCTGCCGCGGCGCGTTCCGAGCGCGCGCAGGCGGCGCAGCAGCGCACCGTGGCGAACCAGCGCGCGGTCGACGCCAGCAGCAACGCGATGACCCTGACCGAAAGCGCACTCGGCGACGCCGGCGGCCTGCTGCAGCAGGCGCGCGTGGCGCTCGTCGCCGCCGGCAACGCGACCTACAGCGACGCCGAGCGCACGACCGTCGCGAACCAGCTCGCCGACTTGCGCCAGCAACTGCTGGCGGTGGCCAACCGCACCGACAGTTCGGGCACCTATCTGTTCGGCGGGCAGAGCGCGTCGCAAACACCGTTCGCCGACGCGCCCGGTGGCGTGGCGTACCAGGGCGCGGCCGGAGCGGCGCTGGCGGCCTCCGGCGAGGCGCTGCCGTTGACGACCGACGGCCAGGCCACCTGGATGCAGGCGCGCACCGGCAACGGCGTGTTCGTGGCCAGTGCCGTCACCAGCACCGGTACCGCGTTGATCGACGCCGGCAGCGTCACCAACCCGGCCGCCATCACCGGCGCGACCTACAGCATCCAGTTCGGCGTCAGCGGCGGCGCCACCACCTATTCGGTGTTGAAGAACGGCGGCCCCACGGCGCAGACCAACGTCGCCTTCACGCCGGGCCAGGCGATCCAGATCGACGGCATGTCGACCACCATCAGCGGCCAGCCGGCCAACGGCGACGTGTTCCAGCTCGCACCGTCGACGCCGACCCTGAGCGTGTTCGGTGCGCTCGACAAGGCCATCGCCGACCTGAAGACGCCGGGCCGCACCGGCACCCAGATCGCGCAGACCAATGCCACCAACCTGAGCAACCTCGACGCGGTGCTCGGCCAGGTGCTCGCCGGGCGCGCGCAGGTGGGCGCGACCATGAACCGGATCGACGCCGTGACCGGCCGCCTGTCGGCGCTCAAGCTGGCGAGCCAGACCGAACAGTCGAACGCCGAGAACATCGACATGACGCAGGTGATCTCGGACTTCTCGAACCAGCAGACCGGCTACAGTGCGGCACTCAAGGCGTACTCGATGGTGCAGCGCCTGTCGCTGTTCAACTACCTCACCCCTTAGCCATGACTTGCCGCGCCATTGCCTGGGATTCCGCATGAGCGACGCCACGATCCTGAGTCAGGTCGCACTCGGCTACTCGCCCTTCATCGACCGCCACCGCGCGGTCGTTGCCACCCGGTTGACGGTGTTTCCGCTCCGGCCGGACGCCATGCTCGATGTCAGCCAGCTGCTGCACGAGGTCGGCAACGTCTGGCCCGCCAGCGGCGGCCGGGTTTCGCTCAACGTCGTCAGTGAAAGCCTGCTGCACGACCTGCTGCAGGCGCAGCCGTCGGTCAACCTGATGGTCGAGGTGCCGGCCTTCATGGCGGCCGACCCGGCCAACGTCGACGCGCTGGTCGCATTGCACGCGCACGGCAGCACATTGCTGCTCAAGGGCCGCCCGCTGAACGAGTTGCCGCGCCAGGTGCTGCCGTGCTTCAAGTACTCGATCATCGACCTGGCAGACGACCGGCGCATCGGCGAGACGCAGATGCCGCAGGGCGTGAGCCGCGACATCGCCCACGTGCAGTCCGGCGTGCGCACGGTCGTCGACATGGAGGCCAGTTTCGCGCGCGGTGCGCAGGCCGTGCTCGGCTGGCCGATCGATGACGCCGTCACCACGACCGCCGCGCGCAGCGGCAAGTCGGTGGCCGCACCGGGCATGCAGACGATTGCCGAGCTGATCCGCCAGGTCGACAAGGAAGAGCCGATCGAGCGCCTCGAGTCCACGCTCAAGCGCGACCCGCCGCTGGCGTTCAAGCTGTTGCGCTACATCAACTCACCCGCGTTCGGGCTGCGCGTGGAGATCAGCTCGTTCCGCCACGCGATCATGATGCTCGGCTACAAGCGCCTGAAGCGCTGGCTCGCGCTGCTGCTGGCCACCGCGAGCAAGGATGTCAATCTCAAGCCGGTGATGTTCGCCGCGGTGCGCCGCGGCATGCTGATGGAAGAACTGGTGCGCAGCAGCGGCGACGAGGAGATGCGCAACGAGATGTTCATCTGCGGCGTGTTCTCGCTGCTCGACCGCATGTTCCAGCAGCCGTTCGCGCAATTGCTCGAGTCGATCCCGGTGCCCGAACGGGTGCGCCAGGCGCTGGCCGAAAACAGCGGGCCGTTCCAGCCATACGTCGAACTGGTGCAGGCGATCGAAGGTGACGCGCGGTTCGAGTTCCGCGACGCTGCCGAGCAACTGATGATGAGCGTCAGCGAGATCAACCGCGCCGAGCTGCGGGCACTGATGGCCGCCAGCGAGCTCGAGTGATCCCGCTCGAACCGTCGTCCGGCGCCGCCGGCTGGCGCGAGTTCTTCGACCTGTTGTCCGACGCCGTCGTGGTGTTCGACGCGGGCGGGCGCGTCGTGCTCGCCAACACCGCGGCGCTGCGGCTGCTGCCGTTCGAAGTCGGCATGTCGATCGACCCGCTCGAGGGCGCGCTCGGCGCGGCCGCGGTGCACTGGTTGCGGCAACGGGTGCTGGCAGCTCGCACCGACACCGCAGCGGAACTGCCGGTCAAGCTGGCCGACGGCCGCCGCGCCAGGCTCGAATGGCGCCGGCTCGATGCCGGGCATGGCGCGCTGCGCCTCGTGCCCGGCGTGGATGCGACCGTGGTGCCGGCCCTGCAACCGGTGCCCAGCGGCGGCATGCTCGACAGCTTCGCGTTTCACTGGGAGTCGCCGTTCCCGACTGCGCTGCAGGACGCCGAGTTCCGCATTGTCGACGTCAACCGCGCCTTCGTCGATTTCATGGGCTACCGGCGCGATCAGCTGATCGGCATCGACACCATCGAGCTGCAACCGCGCGAGGACTGGCCGCGGGTGCTCGAAACACGCGAGCAGGCGCGGCTGGGCTCGAGCCCGGGTGCCGAGCCGGCAATGATCGAGGGCCGCTTCATCGATGCCGCCGGGCGCGAGCGACGCTACCGGTTCGCACGCCGTGCGCTGCTCGGCGAGCACGGCCAGACGCTGTTCCTGAGCGTGCTGCAGGACGCCACTGCCGAGCACGTGGCGCGCGAGCGTGCCGACCGTTCGCTGCGCGAGCTCGACGACTGGTTCGACCTGAGCCCGGCCGGCATGGTGCTGTTCGACGAGCGTGGCTTGTTGCTGCGCACCAACCCGGCGTTCGCCGCACTGACCGGCGCGGCACCGGACTCGCTCGCCCACGCGCCGACGGGTCTGCGCGAGCTGCTCGGCTGGGGCGAGCCGGCGTCGATGCCCGCCACCGGGCCGGGCGCGTTGCCGGTGCGGCGGCAGGGCTGGGTGGCGCCGCCCGGCGCACCCGCGCGACTGCTGCGCGCCAGTGTGCGAAGTCACCTGAGCGCAAGCGGCCGGCGACGCTACATGGCGGTGCTCGAAGACCGCAGTGCCGAAGACGAACGCGACCTCGCGCAGCTGCAGATCGGCGCGCTGATGGACACCGCCGGCGTCGGTCTGGCGACGTTTCAGGAATCGTCGGGCTGGGTCCGCCACGGCCGTGTCGGTCGCGCCGCCGATGCCGGCGCCACCGATGCGCCGGCGCCGTCGGCGGCACTGCAGAGCATTGGCCGCGACATCGTGTTGCCCGAGTCTCTGCCCGAGTTCGAGCGCCTGCAGGCCGCGCTGCGACACGCGCAGCGCGCCGAAGCGCGTTACGCGATCCGCCACGCCGAGTTGGGCGAGCGCTGGCTGCTCACGCGCGTGGAGCCGGCCACGCTGGCGTCGGGCAAGCGCACGACCTCGGTGGTCACCCTCGACATCACCGAGCAGCACCAGACCCAGCAGCGCAGCCAGCAGCTGTTGCACGAGCTGAGTACGATCCTCGAGAGCACCACCGCCGGCATCGCTTACGTGCGCGACAACGCGCTGGTGCGTTGCAACCGCCGCTTCGAGGCGATGCTCGGCCTGCCTGCCGCGCTGCCGCCGGGCACCAGCCTGCAGCAGCTGTTCGGCGGCCACCCGCAGACCGAAAGCATTGCCGCGGACGCGTGGCAGGCGCTGACCGAAGGCTCGATCTTCGAGACCGAGTTCGAGGTTCGGGTCCGCCACGAAGGGGACGAAGCGACGCGCTGGTATTCGCTGTCGGTGCGGCGATGCGGCGCGCCCACCGGCACACTCGAGGCCATTGCGATGCTCGCCGACGTGACGCGGCTGAAGGCGCAGCAACTGGAATACGAGACCCTCGCCCGCGATCGCGAGCTGATGTTCAGCCTGTCGGGCGTGGGCATCGCCTTCCTGCGCGATGGCCGCATCCAGCGCGCCAACCTGGCGCTGGCGCATCTGGCGGGCTGCAGCGTGGCCGAGCTGGTGGCGCTGCGCCTGGCCGACCTGTACGTAAATGCCGGCGAGTTCGAGCGCACCTGGCCGCTGGCGGAGCTCAGCCTGCAAGAGCACGGCCGCTGGACCGGCGAGCGCCAGCTGCGCGCGCGTGACGGCCGCGCGCTGTGGGTGCAGGTGAGCAAGCGGTTGGTCGAGCCCGGCGATCCGGCGGCCGGCATCATCGCGTCGTACGTGAACGTCGATGCGCGCCACCGGGCCGAGCGCGCGGTGGCACTGCAGGCCGAGCGCACGCGTTCGATCCTCGACTCGGTGCTGGTGGGCATCGTCACGGTCGGGCCACAGGGCATCGAGTGGATGAACCGCTCGGCGCGGCGCATGTTCGGCGGCGACCTCACCGAGTTCGTCAACCTGCCGATCGCCACGGTGGCCACACCGGAGCCCGGTCACCCGTTCCGGCGCACCGAGTACCTCACCGAGCTGGTCGAAGGGCAGGCCGAGACCTTCGAGTGCCGCGTGCGCGGGCGCGACGGGCGCGAGTTCTGGGTCGTCGGCAATGTGGTGTCGACGGCGCGCGAGTCGACCGGCCGGCAGCTGACCTACGCGCTGCTCGACATCGAGCGCCGGCGCGAAGCCGAGGCGCGCATGTCACAGGCGCAGGCGCAGCTGCAACGCATCATCGAGGCGGCGCCGCTGGCGATCACGCTGCGCGACGCGCGCACGCTGCAGGTGCTGCAGGTCAACGAGGTCGCAGCCAACAATGCGCGCAGCGTGCCCGCGGCGCTGATCGGCCTGACCCCCGAGCAGCTGTTCGATCCGGCCACCGCGGCACAGAGGCGGCTCGACATGGAGCAAGCGCTCGCCGCGCCCGACGTGACCCAGCGCGAATACCGCCTCGAACAGGACGGCGAAATGCGCGTCTGGGACGCCCGCTACCTGCCGCTTTCGCCGGGCCCCGGCCAGCCGCCCGATCAACTGCTGATGGTCGCCACCGACGTGACCGAGCAGCGCGCCGCACAGGAGGCACGCTTCGACGCCGCCATCGCGCAGCGCGAAATGCTGGTCAAGGAGGTCCACCACCGCATCAAGAACAACCTGCAGGGCGTGGCCGGCCTGCTGCAGCAGATCGCACAGCGCAAGCCCGAGGTGGCCGGGCCGATCGCCGAAGTGGTGAGCCAGGTGCACGCGATTGCGCAGGTCTACGGCCTGCAGGTGGGTGAGAGCGGGCCGCTGCAGTTGATGAGCGTGGTGCAGGCCATCACCGGTTCGGTGCAACGTACATTCGGGCACACGATCCGGTTCGCCGCGACCGGTGCGACCACCCGCGAGTGGCTCCTGCCCGAGGCCGAATCGATTCCGATCGCGCTGACGCTGAACGAACTGCTGACCAACGCCGTCAAGCACAGCATCGCGGCCGCCGGCCACCCGGCCGGTGCCGAGGTGCATTGCACACTGGCATGTTCCGACTCCGACGTGCAGGTGCTGATCGCCAACCGTGGCGCGCTGGCGGCGGGTTTCAATCTTGCGCGCATTCCAGGCGGCGTGTCCGGCCTGGGGTTGGTGCGGGCGCTGCTGCCGCGCCGCAGCGCCAGCCTGGCAGTGGAGCAACATGCCGACCAGGTGCTGGCCACGGTGGTGTTGAAACCGCCCGCCGTCGCACGGGGCGAACCGACCTGATCGGCATGCGCCGGGGCGCACGCCGGCCCGCCGAGCGGGACAACCGACGCCCCACCGTGGCCGATTGCACACCGGGGCGGGGGATCGCCCGATGGTCAGCGACCCCCGGCGTCACGGACAATCGGCCGATCGGTCCATTCGCCACCGAACCGGACCGCCCCGAACCGCACCCCTTGCCTCCATGACCCAACCTTCCAAGGGCACGATCCTCGTCGTCGATGACGACCGCCTCGTGCTCGCCATGCTGGCGCACGGCCTGTCGCAGGCCGGCTACGACGTGATCGACGCCGACAACGGCGACGACGCGATCCTGCTCGCCCGCGAGCACCGCCCGCAACTCGCGCTGCTCGACATCCGCATGCAGGGCAAGAGCGGCTTCGACGTGGCGGCGTATCTGCGCGAGTCCTGTCGCATCCCGTTCATCTTCCTGTCGGCGTTCGCCGACGCGCAGACCGTGGCCCAGGTCAAGGCACTGGGGGCCGTGGCCTATTTGGTCAAGCCGCTCGATGTCGACCAGATCCTGCCGGTGGTGGCCGAGGCGTTCGCGAGCCTGGTGTCGCGGCGCGACGAGGCAAAGGCCGACGATCGCAACCCCGCGCGCGTCGCGCCGACGCCCGACGTGCTGATGGCCATCGGCGTGCTGATGCACCGGCATTCGTTGGTCCGCGCCGCCGCCCTGGAGCGGCTGCAGCGTCTGGCAGCGGCCGAGAACCTGACGGTGGCCGAACAGGCCACCCGCGTCATCGAAGCGATCGAGCGGCTGGCGTTGCCGCCCGCCGGCACCTGACGCCCTACGCGGCCGACTGCGCCCCGGTTCGGTGGTGGTCGGTGGCCTGCGGCAACGAGAAGTGGAACTGCGCGCCGCGGTTCACCTCGGCCTCGGCCCAGATCTCGCCGCCGTGCCGGCGCACGATCCGACGCACCGACGCCAGGCCCACGCCGGTACCCGGAAAATCGTTGGCGCTGTGCAGGCGCTGGAACACGCCGAACAGGCGCTCGGCGTAGCGCATGTCGAAGCCGGCGCCGTTGTCGCGCACCGTGAACGCATCGCCGCCATTCGGGTGGCGCATGAAAGCGACCGCGGGCTGGACCGACCGGCCGGTGTACTTCCAGGCGTTGCCCAGCAGGTTCTCGACCACCACGCGCAGCAGCGTCGGATCGCCCTGTACCTGCATGCCGGGTTCGATTTCGATGCGCACATTGCGCTCGGGTGACTGGCGGCGCAGGTCGTCGGCCACGTAGCCCGCGAGCTGCGACAGGTTGACCGGCTGGCGCGCCAGCGGCCGCGACGACAGTTTGGACAGACCGAGCAACGCGTCGACCATGTTGTTCATGCGCGCGGCCGCGCCGAGCACGCGGTCGAGGTGGTCGACGCCGACGCGGTCGAGCAGGTGGCCGTAGTCTTCCTTGACGATCTTGGTGAAGCCCTCGACCACCCGGATCGGCGCGCGAAGATCGTGCGACACGGTGAAGCTGAACGATTCGTGCTCGGATTCGGACTCGGTCGCGGTCGGTGCCGCGGCGTCGGCGTTCGAAGCCCGAGCCGCCACTGGGCTGACCGGAGCCGACGGGTGGGGTGCGGTTGGGGTGGCGGCCGCAAACCCGGCCGCTGTGCCGAACGGTTCGCGCACGATGCCGTGGTAGCCGGCGAAGCGCCCCGCCGCGTCGGTGACCATGCGCGCGCGCAGCAGCCCGCGGCGCGCCGTGCCGCCCGGGGCCTCGCAGCGCACGTCGATGTCGTCGAGCGGTGCTGCACTGTCGAGCCGGGCACGCAGCGCCGCGGTGTCGTCGACGCGGAACAGCTCCCACAAGTATTCGGGCTGCGCCGCCGCCGACCAGTCGCTCGCGGGCGCCCCGTGGGGCGGGCGCACCGAGACGATGCGATGGCTGGCGTCGCTGCGCCATTGCCACACGTCGAGCACCTGGTCCAGGCACATTGCGCGCGCTCGTGCGCTGCGCAGTTCTTCGCCGAGCCGGCGCTGCGAGCGCAGGACACACCAGGCCAGCAGCGCTCCGAGTGCTGCGCTTGCCGCCACCAGCGCCACCGTGAACACCGGGGTGGCGGATGCCGCAAGGTCGGCACTTTGGACGCCTGCGGCGGCCAGAGCCGGCGCCTGCGGCGCGAGCGTTGCCACGATCGCGCCGGCGCAAGCGCGCCACGCGGGTCGGCGCTGCGCCATGAGTCGGCGCAGATTCGCACGGGCGCCACCGAGTCGTTTCATCGGCTCGATTGTAGGGAGGGGTGGGTCGCGCAAGCGCCACGCGGCGGGCCGTGCAGGCCGCATCGATCGCTCAAGTTCGTCGCCTTCGTGTCGAAATCCGCACAGCGCCTGGCCCGTGGTGCACGCTTGCGCAACACTCCGCGCGGCGCTGTGTTGCGTATCGGTTGTCGTCGGGGCCGAGCCGCCGGCCGCCGCGCCGTGCGAATTCGGACAGTCCGGCACCGTCGCGGCACGACAGGAGGCCACGCGTGGCAGACAATCGAGACGATCTGGAACCGACCTGCGATGACCCTCCCCTCCCACCGTTGCGACCGCTCCGGCGATTGCCCATGCTGACCCGGCCGACACCCTCGCCGGATGCCGCCGGGCAGGTCGGCGCGGCCGAAGCCCGCGATGAGATCGTCGTCAGCGGTGGCGCCGCCGCTGCCGCGGCGCCGCTGCTCGAACCCGAACCGGTGCTCGACCCGCAAGCGCTGGCGCGACTGTCCGGCCTCGACCCGAACGGCAATAGCCACCTGATCGAGCGCGTGCTGGTGGCCTTTCAGACCTCGGTGGCACGCCTGAGGCCGCAGGCCGAGGCGGCGCGCGCGAGCGGCGACCGTGCGGCGCTGCGGCTTGTCGCGCACACGCTGAAATCATCGTCCGCGAGCATCGGCGCGATGCGTCTGTCGCAACTGTGCGCGCGGATCGAAACGGCGATCCGGCTCGAAACCCTGAATGACCACGACGCCGATCTCGACGCGCTGGGCGGCGCGCTCGACGATGTGCTGCACGCGGTCGAGCGGCTGCTGAAGGCGCAAGCGTGAACGGCCACCTCCCGATCGACGACGACCTGCCCGAACAGCTCAGGGTGCTGCTGGTCGACGACGACGAGGTCAACCTGCTGCTGACGGCGCTGGCGCTGCGCGAGCGCGGCTTCGCGATCACAGAGGCCACCAGTGGCGAGCGCGCTCTCGAGGTGCTGACCGGTTGGCTGCCCGACGTGGTCATTCTCGACGCGCTGATGCCGGGCCTGGACGGCTTCCAGACCTGCCGCGCGCTGCGCGCGTTGCCCGGTTTCGAATCGTTGCCGGTGCTGATGCTCACCGGCCTGGACGACGACGCCTCGATCACCCGGGCCTACGAGGCGGGCGCAACCGACTTCTTCGTCAAGTCCACGCAGTGGAGCCTGCTCGCGGGGCGCCTGCGCTACCTGCTGCGCTCGTCACGCACGCGTGCGGAACTGGAGCGCAGCAAGTCGCGACTGGCGCGCGCGCAGGACCTGGCCCGGATGGGCAGCTTCGACTGGCGGCGTGGCCACGGCGGGCCGGTGTTCTCGGTCGAGGGGTTGCGCGTATTCGGCGTCGGCCCGACCGAGCCACTGACGTTCCGCACGCTGCTGCGCCTGCTCTCCGACGCCGACCGGCGCGGGCTCGTGCAGGTGCTGCACGAGGTCATCAAGCACAGCACCGTGCTCGCCACCGATGTCCCGGCGACGCTGCACGACGGGCGCCAGCGCATCGTGCACGTCGAGGCCGAGCCGGAATTCAACGAAAACGGCCACCTCATCGGCTACAGCGGCATCGTGCAGGACGTGACCGATCGCCGCCTGGCCGAAGACAAGATCCGCCACCTGGCGAACTTCGACGTCCTCACCGGCCTGCCGAACCGGCGCCAGCTGATCTGGCGCGCCGAGCGCGCGCTCGAGCACGGCCGGCGCCTGAACCACCAGGTTGCGCTGCTGCTGATCGACCTCGACCGTTTCAAGGTCATCAACGACACGCTCGGCCACGGCGCCGGCGACGAACTGCTGATGGAGGTGGCGCGGCGGCTGCGCTCGAGCGTGCGCCACTCCGACCAGGTCACAGAGCACTCGATCGAGGCGCTGGGATCGCGCCTGCACCGCTCGCTCGAAGCGGTCGGCCGCTACGGCGGCGACGAATTCGTCGCGCTGCTGCCCGAGGTGGCCGACGAGCGCGACGCCGAGCGCGTGGCCTCGCGCATCCTCGAGCTGATGCGTGAGCCGATCCTGGTCGGCGGGCAGGAATGCTTCGTGACCGCCAGCGTGGGCATCGCGCTGTATCCGCGGGACGGCGGGTCGGTGGCCGATCTGCTGCGCAACGCCGACGTCGCGATGTATTCGGTCAAGGCGGCCGGGCGCAATTCGTCGTCGCTGTACCGTCCGGCGCTGGCCGGCCAAGGGCGCGTCAAGCTCGAACTCGAAAGCGCGCTGCACAAGGCCATCGAGCGCAACGAACTGGTGCTGCACTACCAGCCCAAGGTCGATGTGCGCGGCGCCAAGATGGTCGGCGTCGAGGCGCTGATGCGCTGGAATCGCAATGGCGTGCTGGTGCCGCCCGGCGACTTCATTCCACTGGCCGAAGAAACCGGCCTGATCGTGCCACTCAGCGAATGGGCGATCCGCGAAGCGGCGCGCCAGGCGCGCCTCTGGCAGGACAGTTTCGGCTTCACCGACTCGATTGCGGTGAACCTGCCGAACCGGCTGTTCGAACGCACCGACCTGGTCGAGTACATCCACAACGCGGTCACCACCTACGGCGTACCGCACCACGCGATCGAACTCGAGATCACCGAGACGGGGCTGATGAAAGACCTGCAGAACGTGATCCCGTCGCTGCACCGGCTCAACGAGATCGGCGTCGAAATCTCGATCGACGACTTCGGCACCGGATATTCGTCGCTCGCCTACCTGACCACGCTGCCGATCAGTGAACTCAAGATCGACCGCAGCTTCGTGCGCGACCTCGGCCTGACACCCCAAAGCGCGGCGGTCGTGACCGCCATCATCGCGCTGGCGCGGTCGCTGGGCTTGAGGGTGATCGCCGAAGGGGTCGAGAACCTGCGCCAGATGGAAGCGCTCAACCGGCTGGGTTGCGGAATCATGCAGGGCTTCCTGTTCAGCAAGCCGCAACCGCCCGACGACATCGAGGCCTGGCTGAATCAGACCGTGTTGCCGCGCAAGGCACCGTGGATCGGCAAGGTCGGCGAGCCCGAGATCGGTGATGTGCTGCGCTTGGGCGAGCGACGCAATCCGCGCATCAAACCCGTGACTTGAACCACCGATCCCCTGGCATCGCCCTGTCCTGACATGGAAGTCACCCGCCCCGCTGCGCTCTCCGGCGCCGCCACCGATGTCGCGCAACTGGCCAAGGCGGCGCTGCGCAGACTCGCGCTCGAGCGACTCGAGCCGACGCCGGAAAACTATGCCCGCGCCTATGCCCGTGAAGGCGGCGAGGCGCCGATCGCCACCGAGGGCGCGGCCATTGCCGCGCTGATCGAGCGCATCGTGCGCGGCCTCGAGCGCAGCAGCCGCGACTGGACCGCGGCACGCAAGAAGGACAGTCTGCAGCGCGTGCTCAACGGCAGCCGCAGTGACGCGCGGCGGCTGCAGCAGCGCTTATCGCAACTCGTGGCAAGTTGGGACGCCGGGGTCGCCGCCGCCACCGTGGCGAGTGCGTCGGACGACTCAGGTGCCCAGATCGCCACTGGTGTGCTGGCGCTGCCGCGCGACGATGCCGCGCCGGGCACCGATCTGATGCCCCGCGACGCGGGCGACGCTGTGACATCGACCCCCGAAACTGCACCGATGCCGTGGGTGCGAGCGGTCGAGCTGCTCGGTGGCACTTTGCGAGAGGCGCTGCCGGTCCAGGACGTGGCCCCACACCTGCCGCACGAGATTGCCTCGGCGCTCGGGGCACTGATCGAGCGCATCCGGCGCGACGGCGCCAGCCCCGAGGCGATCGACGAACTCGAGCGCCTGTGCGCGGGCGCCGCGCCGGTGCTGCTGCATCGCCATCACCTGATCGACCAGTTGCGCGGCCTGTGCGCCGAGCTGACGGCGAGCCTGACGGACCTGGCCGAGAACGACAGCTGGGCTGCCGGCCAGTGCCAGGCGATGCAGCTCAAGATCGGCGAAGGCCTGAGCGCACGCGGCATCCGCGCGGTGAGCGAGTTGTTGCGCGACACGCGCGAGCGCCAGCGCCAGGTGCGTGCCGAGCGCGAGGGCGCGCGAGACGCGCTGAAGGGGTTGATCAACCGCATGCTCAGCGAGCTCGGTCAACTCGGCGCGCAGACCGGCAGCTTCCACGACAGCGTGGGCCGCTATGCCGATGTGATCGAGAAGGCCGATACGCTCGAAAGCCTGGCCGGCGCGGTGCGCGAGATGGTCGAGGAAAGCCGCACCGTGCAGGCGCTCGTGCAGCAGACGCAGTCGCGCCTGCAGGCCGAGCACGGCAAGGCGCGTGACCTGACGCAGCGCGTCAACGAACTTGAAGGCGAGATGCGCCGGCTGTCGGACGAGGTTTCGACCGATCAGCTCACCCAGATCGCGAACCGGCGCGGCCTGCTGCTGGCCTTCGAGGCCGAACGTGCGCGGCGCGAAGGTGTCGTCGGGCCGCTGTCGGTCGGCCTGCTCGACATCGACAATTTCAAGCGGCTCAATGACGAACTCGGCCACAGCGCCGGTGACGAGGCGCTGAAGTCGCTCGCCGCGCTGGTCAGCAAGACGCTGCGCCCCGGCGACCACGTGGCCCGCTACGGCGGCGAGGAGTTCGTGGTCTTGCTGCCCGACACCCCGGCCCACGACGGCCAGCAGATCCTCACGCGGCTGCAGCGCGCGCTGACCGGCGGCCTGTTCATGCACGAGAACCGGCAGGTGTTCGTGACCTTCTCGGCCGGCGTCACCGTGCACCGCGTCGGCGAGCCGCTCGAACAGGCACTCGAACGCGCCGACCAGGCCCTGTACGAGGCCAAGCGCACCGGCAAGAACCGCACCTGCGTGGGCTGACCCAGGGCGCCACGTCGGCGCCGCTGCAAGCTACGGTGCTTCGGCCAGAAACCGCCGCGTCGCCTGCAACACCTGCTGCGCGCGCGCGAGCGCCGGCAGGCCTCGCGAGAGCATCGGAACCTCCAGGCTCAACGGTGCATCGGCCGGGGCGGCCGCGAGGATGCCGCGCAGGTCGAGTCCGCCTTCGCCGGGCGGCAGACGTTCGGCGCGTGCCTGACGCAGCAGCGCTTCGAGGTCGCTCGGGCGCGCGGCCGGCGCGTCGCAGAACTGCAGGTAGGCGAGCCGTTCGGGTGGCACCGCGGCGATCTGCGCGGCGTGATTGCCGCCGCGGTCGAAATGGATCGGGTCGATCAACACGCCGGCGTTGGGCTGCGCCGCGCGCTCGACGATGCGGGCCGCCTGCGTGAAGTCACGGGCGTCGGTCCAGGGCATCGGCTCGAGGTAGATGCTCAGGTCGAACGGAGCCGCGAGCACGCACAGCGCGGCCAGGCGCGCCGTGAGCCGGGCTTCGTCGGGGTCGTTGCCGGCCACCAGCACGTGGCGCGCACCGAGCACCGCGCCGGCCTCCAGTACAGCCAGGAAGTGCCGAACGTCGGTCGTGGGTTGCAGGCGCAGGATCTCGACATCGAGTGTGCGCACGCCGCTGCCGGCCAGCGTGGCGACCAGTTCGCGCCGCATCGGGGTGTCGGCCACGATGTCCCAGGCCGGCTCGTTCGCGGTGGCCGGCAGCAGCCGGATGCCCAGGTGCGTGTAACCGGCATCGGCGGCGCAACGGACCATTTCGACCGGCGAGAGTTCGAGCACCGTCAACGCCGCCAGAGAAATCGATCGCATGCAATCCGTTCCGGTCAAATCAACGGACGCAGTTGGTTGACCGCGTCGCGCAGCAGTGGCAACAGCCGCTCGATCATCTGTTCGCGCGTCATCGTCTGCATCTGCAACACGATGCCGAGCGCGCCGTGGCACTCGCCGCGGCGGTCCTTCAGCGCCACCGCGAGGCCGCGCAGCCCGAGCTCGAGGTGCTGCTCGGTGATCCAGTAGTCGAGCGCGCGCGCGGCCCGCACCACCTCGCGGAACTCGGCCTTGTCATGCACGCCGAATGCCGTGAACTGGGTGAACTCGTGGGCCTCGATCCAGGCGTCGAGCGCGTCGTCGGCCAGCGTCGCTAGCATCACCGTGCCGGGCGTGACCAGATGCGCTGCCAGCCGCGCACCGGGGTGAAAGCCGATGCTCACCAGCCGCGCACTGTTGCTGCGCGCGATGTACACGACCTCGTGGCCGTCGAGCACGCTGAAGTTCACGGTTTCGCCGCTGGCCATCGAGATGCGCTGGATGAACGGCTGCACCAGCCGCGGCAGCCGCGCCGCGCCGAGGTAGCTCTGGCCGAGCCGCAGCACCCGCGGCATCAGCCAGAAGTACTTGCCATCGGTGGCGGCATAGCGGAAGTGCACCAGGCTCAGCAGGAAGCGCCGCGCCGCGGTGCGCGACAGGCCGGTGAGGGTGGCGACCTCGGAGGGCGTCAGCCTCGGGTGGTCGTCGTCGAACGCCTCGATCACGCGCAGGCCCTTGCCCAGGCCTTCGATCAGGTCCTTGCGATCGATCGGTGAGGGTGCCGAGTCCATCTTGGTGATAACCCGCAAAGCAAGCGACTATCGCTCGCGCTGCGCGATCATCGCGCAATGCGTCGTGAAACGCCTTGTGATGAACCCGGTGCCCGCCTAATCTCGGCTCCGACACACCACCGACCTTTGCCGATTCCGCGCTGCACATGAACATTTCCGGTACCACTCGCGTGTTCCTGATCCTGGGCGACCCGGTCGCCCAGGTGCGCGCACCCGAGGCCTTCAACCACCTGTTCGCCAAGCACGGTGCCGATGCGGTGCTGGTGCCGGCCAAGCTGAGCAGCGCCAACCTGGCTGCGTTCGTCAAGAACAGCCTGCTGGCGGACAACATCGACGGCCTGTGGCTGGCGATCCCGCACAAGACCGCGATGGTCGGGCTGCTGGACCACTGCGAGACCCTCGGCCGCGTCGCCGGCGCGGTGAACGCGGCGCGCCGCAATGCCGACGGCTCGCTCGAAGGCGCACTGTTCGACGGCGTCGGCTTCGTCAAGGCGCTCGACCATTTCGGCCTCCCGATCGCAGGCCGCGACGCACTCGTGGTCGGCGTGGGGGGTGGCGGCGTGGCGATCGCCGCCTCGCTGGCGGCGCGCGGTGCCGGGCGCATTGCGCTGTTCGACAGCACCCCCGGGCGCACTGCTGCGGTGGCGAGCAAGCTCGCCGCCGAGTTCGGTGTCGACGTCGTTTCGGCCGCCAGCGCCGACCCCGCCGGCCACGACCTCGTCGTCAACGCCACGCCGCTCGGCCTGAAGGCCGGCGATCCGCTGCCGTTCGACGTGGCCCGCGTCGACACCGATGCCGCGGTGATCGACATCCTGATGAAGAACCAGCCCACGCCGCTGTTGCGGGCCTGCCGCGCGCGCGGCATCACCGCCCACCCGGGCTTCGAGATGATGGTGCAGCAGGTTCCCGAGTACCTTTCCTTCTTCGGCTTCGATGCGATCGCGCGCGAGGTGCAGGCCGACTCGTCCGACATCCGCGCGCTGTTCGAGGCGCCCTGAAGTTCCTTCGCCTTCCTTCACCACCGTCCCAGGAGACAAACAATGTATCGATTCCGTCGCACCGTGCTGACCTTCGCCGCGGCCACGCTGCTCGCCTTCGGCGCCGGCCTCGCGCAGGCCCAGGCCCCGATCAAGATCGCGCTGCTGCAGGAGCTTTCCGGCGCGGGCGCGACGGCAGGCACGAATGCCAAGAACGGTGCGCTGCTGGCGATCAAGGAGATCAATGCCGCCGGCGGCATCCTGGGCCACAAGATCGAGGCGTCCGTGTCGGACACCCAGTCCAATCCGGGCGTGGCCAAGGGCCTGGCGCAGAAGGCGGTCGACGACAACGTGTTCGCCGTCGTCGGCCCGACCTTCTCGGGCTCGATCCTGGTCAGCATGGCCGAGACCCGGCGCGCCGAGATCCCGAACTTCACCGGAGGCGAGGCCGCCTCGATCACCCAGCAGGGCAACCCGTACATCTTTCGCACCAGCTTCACGCAGGCCGACGCGATGCCGCGCGTGGTGCGCTTCCTGGTGGGCAACCTGAAGGCCAAGTCGGTGGCGGTGATCTACGTCAACAACGACTTCGGCAAGGGCGGGCGCGACTACTTCGACAAGGCCGCCGCCGCTGCCGGCTTGAAGGTGGCCGCCGACATCGCCACCGAATCGGGCCAGATCGACTTCACGGCGCCGGTGCTCAAGGCCAAGCAGAGCGGCGCCGATGCGATCTTCGTCTACACCAACGAGGAAGAATCGGCGCGCGCATTGCGTGAGTTGCGCAAGCAGGGCGTGGACAAGCCGATCGTCGGTGAGACCACGCTGGCCGGCCAGAAGGTGATCGACCTCGCCGGCGATGCGGCCAACGGCATCTACTGCCACGTCGGCCTGACCGTCGATGCGCCGATCCCGGCGATGAAGGCGTTCGGCGCGGCGTTCCAGAAGGAGTACCACTACGCCTCGGACCACAACGGGATCAAGGGCTACACCGCGATCTACATGCTCAAGGCCGGCATCGACAAGGTCGGCAAGCTCGACCGCGTCGCCGTCGCCAAGGCCCTGCACGGCATGACGATCTCCGCGGCCAAGGATCCCGGCGTGCTGATGGACGTGCACATCGACTCCAACGGCGACCTCGACCGCGAAAGCTTCATCATCCAGGTCGAGAACGGCAAGCAGGTCGTCAAGGAAGTCCTGCCGCCGCTGGGCAAGCGCTGATCGGTGGCGGCCATGTCCGATTTCATCCAACTCCTGCTCTCGGGCATGGCCACCGGCGGCATCTACGCGCTGGCCGCCCTGGGGTTCACGCTGCTGTGGCAGGCCAGCGGGACGATCAACTTCGCCCAGGGTGAATTCGTCATGCTGCCGGCCTTCGGCATGCTCGCCTTCATGCACTTCGGCCTGCCGTTGGCGGTGAGTTTCGTGCTGACCTGCGTCGTCGCGGTGGCGGTGCTGGGATGGGGCTTCAAGCGCGGCATCGCCGACCCGCTGCTGCGCTTCGGCATGATGCCCATCGTCGTGGCCACGCTGGGCCTGTCGATCGCGCTGAAGAACGGTGTGCGCGCCGGCTACAGCGCCGAGGCCCAGCCGTTCCCCGGAATGTTCGGCGACGCGCTGTTCCATTTCGGCGGCGTGACCGTCTCGGCGGCAGACATCGGCACCCTGGTGGCCGCCTTCGTGCTCGTGTTCGGCATCCAGGCCTTCCTCGGGCGCACCGTCACCGGGCGCGCGATGCAGGCGGTGGCGCAGAACACCGAGAGCGCCACCGTGCTGGGCATCAACGTGCCGCGCATGGTGTTCTACACCTTCGCGGTGAACGCGCTGCTGGCCTGCGCCGCAGCGCTGCTGGTCACGCCCACCTACCTCGCCAAGTTCGACATGGGCGAGAGCCTGGGCAACAAGGCCTTCTTCGCCGCGATCATCGGCGGCTTCAACAACAGCCGCGGCGCGCTGCTGGGCGGCGTGATCGTGGGCGTGGCCGAGAACCTGGCCGCGGCCTACATCTCGCCGGCCTACAAGGACGCCGTCGCGCTGGTGCTGTTCATGCTGGTCATCCTGTTCAAGCCGCAAGGGCTGCTGGGCAAGAAGATCGAGCGCAAGGTCTGAGGAGCACGCCATGAAGAAACTCCATCTCGTCGGCCTGCTCGTCATCCTGGCGGTGATGCTGGCCGTGCCGCCGATGCTCAAGAGCTACGGCGTCTACCTCTTCACCTACTGGCTCATCTTCATCATCGCGACGATGGGCCTGAACCTGACCGTCGGCTACGCCGGTCAGAAATCGCTCGGCCACGCCGCCTTCTTCGGCATCGGCGCCTACACGGTGGCCATCCTGCTGCAGCACGGCGTGAGCTTCTGGATCGGGCTGCCGACGGCGATGGTGCTGTGCTTCGTCATCGGCGTGCTGCTGGGCTTCCCGGCGCTGCGGGTGCAGGCGATCTACCTCGCGTTCGCCACCCTCGGCTTCAACACCGCCGTCTGGCTGGTGATGCGCAACGAGGAATGGCTGACCGGCGGCACCTTCGGCATCAACGGCATCG
>JAGWTP010000078.1 GCA_028868895.1 Burkholderiales bacterium | reverse complement strand
CTCGCCCGCCGCGCAAGCGCCGGCCGACCCGGTCCCGCAGCCGAACGCCGCACGTGCGCGCCCGCCACGCCCCACCGAGCACGCGCACTCGATCTGAGCGCCCGCTGGGGTCGACCAAGGCCGCCAAGCAAGGGTCGCTCATGAGAGCGGCCGTGTCGCGCCGCTCCCGCGGCCGCCGATCGACGGGGCCGGCGCAGAGCCTCGGATAAACTACCGCGCTCGGTCGGCGGCGGCGTGCCGCCCGGTCTTGGCTTGCGCCACGGCGCAGCGCCGCGCTGGATGCCCGACCGACTGGCCCGACACGTCCACCCGCCCCATCACTTCATCGCTCCCGGAGACCCGCATGACCGCTCCCGCAACTTTCCGCACCCGCGCACTGATCACCGCCTTGGTGGCCGCCGGGGCGATCGGCTCGGCGAACGCCGCCGACATCCGGCTCGGTGCGGCCGAAGCACTGTCGGGCCCGGCCGGCCAGTACGGCCAGTCGATCCGCAACGGCCTTCAGTTGGCGGTGGACGAGATCAACGCCGCCGGCGGCATCAAGGGCGACAAGCTCGCGCTGCAAGTCGAAGACGAACAGGGCAAGAAGGAGCAGGCGATCGATGTCTTCAAGAAGCTGATCTTCCAGGACAAGGTGCTGATGCTGTTCGGCCCGACCCTGTCGAACTCGGCGCAGGCCGCCGATCCGATCGCGCAGGCGGCCAAGGTCGTGGTGTTCGGCACCTCCAACACCGCCGACGGCATCACCTCGATCGGCGATCACGTGTTCCGCAATTCGGTGACGGAGTCCGACGTGCTGCCCGAAACGCTGCGCGTGGCAATCAAGCACGCCAACATCAAGAAGGTGGCGGTGCTGTACGGCAACGACGACGTGTTCACGAAGAGCGGCTACGACGCCTTCAAGAAGGCGCTCGCCGACCTGAAGATTCCGGTCACGACGACCGAGACCTTCGCCAAGGGCGACGTCGACTTCAAGGCCCAGCTGACCAAGATCAAAGCCAGCGGCGCCGACGCGATCGTGCTGTCGGCGCTGATCGCCGAAGGCGCTCCGATCATGGTGCAGGCGCGCCAGCTCGGGCTCGACATCCCCTTCATCGGCGGCAACGGCATGAACTCGGTCAAGATTTTCGATCTGGCCAAGGAAAAATCGGACAAGCTGTGGGTCGGCAGCCCGTGGGCACTGGGCAGCCAGACCCCGCAGAACCAGCACTTCGTCGTTGCCTACACGCAGAAGTACAAGGCCGCGCCCGACCAGTTCGGCGCGCAGGCCTACGACGCGGTCAACATCGTCGCCACCGCGCTGCGCAAGATCAAGCTCAGCGGCAACCTCGACGCCGACCGCCAGGCCCTGCGCGGCGCGCTGCCCGGCGTCACCTACACCGGCGCGACCGGGCCCTTCAAGTTCCGCCAGGCGATGACCAAGGACGGCAAGCCGGCCGGCTACGACGCGCAGCAGGCGGCGATCGTGTCGGTGACGAACGGCGGCAAGTACATCATCGAGAAGTAGGCGCTTGAAGGCCACGACCGCGACGACGCGCGCCGCCCGGGGCCGCGAAGAAACCCGCTTCGCGGGGCTCGGCCGGGCGGGGGTCGCGTCCGGGGACCGTTCGCGGTAGGCGCGCGAACGCGGGGCTCGATCACCGATGCTCGACCAGCAACTCGTCAACGCGCTCTCGCTGGGCTGCGTCTATGCCCTGTTCGCGCTCGGCTTCACGCTGGTGTTCGGCGTGCTGGGCGTGATCAACCTTTCGCACGGCGCAGTGTTCATGATCGGCGCCTATGCGGCGTTGCAGGCCGTCACGCGGCTGTCGTTTCCGCTCTGGGCCTCGCTGGTCGCGGCGTTCGTGGTCAGCGGCGCGGCCGGCCTGGCGATCGACGTGCTGGTGCTCAAACCGCTGCGCCGGCGCAACGCGCCGCACCTGATCCCGATGATCGCCACCATCGGTCTGGCGATCTTCTTCAACAGCGCCGCGCAGGGCGTGTTCGGCGCCGAGAACCTGCGCTTCCCGAGCGAGCTGCTGCCCGACCACGAGTTGCATTTCGCCGGCATCCAGGTCAGCGTGCTCGAGGTCGCGATCATCGCGCTGTCATTCGCGCTGATGACCGGCCTGATGCTCGTGATGCGCAAGACCCAGCTCGGCCGCGCGCTGCGCGCGATCGCCGAGTCGCCGAAGGCGGCGGCGCTGCTGGGCATCAATGTCGAGGGCTTGTTCCACCTGACCTCGTTCACGGCCGCGGCATTGGGCGGTGTCAGCGGCGTGCTGATCGCGTTGTACTCGAACGCGGTGTTCCCGCTGATGGGCCAGCCGATGCTGCACAAGGGCATCGCGGTGATCATCCTCGGCGGCATGGGCGACATCCGCGGCGCGCTGCTGGGCGGCCTGTTCCTCGGTTTCGCCGAAGTGATGTCGGTCGCCTACATCGGCTCGACCATGCGCGACGCGGTCGCCTTCGGGCTGCTGTTCATCGTGCTGCTGCTGCGCCCGCAGGGCATGTTCGGCAAGGTCCTGGAGCGCAAGGCATGAGACCGGGTTGGAGCGTCGCCTGACCGACCCATGGACGCGCTCAATACCTTCTGGCAGGTCTACAGCAACCTGGTGCTGACGATCGGCATCAACGCGCTGCTGGCGCTGTCGATCTGGCTCACGCTGTCGTGCGGCATGCTGGCGATGGCCAATGCGGCGTTCATGGGCATCGGCGCCTACACCGCGTCGGTGCTGACGATGAGCGCCGGCGCGCCGTTCCCGGTGGCGCTGGCCGGCGGCATCGCCGCGCCAGCCGTCGTCGCGTTGATCATCGGTGCGCCCACGCTGCGGCTGTCGGGCGTCTACCTCGCGATGGCCACGCTCGGCTTCGGCGAAGTGGTGCGCGTGCTGGCGCTGAACGCCGACTCCATAACCGGCGGCGCGCTCGGCCTGAACGGCATCCCGCAGCTCACGCAGTGGTGGCACGTGGTCGTCGCACTCGGGGCCACGCTGCTGATCCTGTGGCGGCTGCGGCGCTCGCGCATCGGCCGGGCTTTCGAGGCGATCAAGGAAGACCCGGTCGCCGCGTCGCTGATGGGCATCGGGGTGCTTTCGCACAAGATGCTCGCGTTCGCGCTCGGCGCCGCCATCGCCGGCCTGGCCGGAGCCCTGAACGCGCACCTCACGTTCTTCATCGGCCCCAACGAGTTCGGCTTCGACCGCGGCGTCGACATCCTGACGATGGCGATCCTGGGCGGCACCGGCGGCCTGACCGGCCCGGTGCTGGGCGCGCTGATCATCACGCTGCTGCCCGAATTGCTGCGCGGCTTCCGCGACTTTCGCACCATGATGAACGGCGCGATCCTGCTGCTGATCGTGCTGTTCCTGCCCAAGGGGCTGTGGGATCCGCAGCGCTACAAGACCTGGTGGCGGCGAGGGAGCGCGCGCTGATGCTGCGCCTGGCCAACGTCTCCAAGCGCTTCGGCGGCCTGAGCGTGCTGCAGGACGTGAGCTTCGAGGTGCCCGCAGGCACCGTCTTCGGCCTGATCGGGCCGAACGGCGCCGGCAAGACGACCGTGTTCAACCTGGTCACCGGGCTGCTCGCACCGAGCGGCGGCGCGATCGAGCTGAACGGGCGCAGCCTGCTCGGCGTCAAGCCGCACCGGATCACCCGCATGGGGCTGGGCCGGACGTTCCAGAACATCCGCGTCTTCAAGGAAATGACGCTGCTCGAGAACGTCGTCGTGGGCATGCACGCGCACCTGACCTACGGCGTGGCGGGCTGGCTGTTCGCGCTGCCGGGCTTTCGTGCGCAAGAGCGGCGCGCGCGCGAGCGGGCGCGCGAGTTGCTGGCCACGGTCGGCCTGCAGGACCAGGCCGGCGACACCGCCGACAACCTGTCGTACGGCGACCAGCGCAAGCTCGAACTCGCCCGCGCGCTGGCCACGGAGCCCAAGTTGCTGCTGCTCGACGAACCGGTGGCGGGCATGAACACCGCTGAAAAGGTCGAGCTGATGCGCGTGATCGCGCAAATCGCGCAGCGCGGCTACACCGTCTTCATGATCGAGCACGACATGCGCTTCGTGATGGGCCTGTGCGAGCGCATCGCGGTGCTCAACTTCGGCCGGATCATCGCGCAGGGCACGCCCGACGAGATCAAGAACAACGCCGACGTGATCGAGGCCTATCTCGGTCGCGACGACGACGACGACGCGGCGGCGGTGGCGCGATGAGCGCCCTCCTGGAAGTGCGCGATCTGCAGGTCGCCTACGGCCACATCGAGGCGGTGCAGGGCATCGGCTTCGTCGTGCACGCCGGCGAAATCCGCACGCTGGTCGGCGCCAACGGTGCGGGCAAGTCGACGACGCTGCTGGCGCTCTCGGGGCTGGTCAGGCCGAAGTCCGGCTCGATCCGCTTCGACGGCGTCGACATCACCCGGCTGCCGACGCACCAGATCGTCGAGCGCGGGCTGGTGCAGGTGGCCGAGGGCCGCGCGATCCTGACCACGCTGACGGTGCGCGAGAACCTCGAACTCGGCGCCTACCGGCGCCACCGCGGCGGCCAGGGGCGCGCGGCCATCGCGTCCGATCTCGAACGGGTGCTCGCGCTGTTCCCGCGCCTGCATGAGCGCATCGACGGGCTGGCCGGCAACCTCTCGGGCGGCGAGCAGCAGATGCTGGCGATCGGCCGCGCGCTGCTGGCGCGCCCGCGCCTGCTGCTGCTCGACGAGCCGTCGATGGGCCTGGCGCCGATCATCGTGCAGGACATCTTCCGCAAGTTGCGCGAGATCAATGCCGAGGGCCTGACCGTTTTCCTCGTCGAGCAGAACGTGCGCCAGGCGCTGAAGATCGCGCAGCACGGCTACGTGCTCGAGACCGGCCGCATCGTGCTCGACGGCAGCGGTGCGGCGCTGCTGAACGACCCGAAGGTGCTCGCGGCCTACATGGGCGGGTAGGCAGCCGCGCCCGGCCGCGCGGCGTGGCGAAGGGGCACGCTTGCACTTCGGCGCTGCGGGAATTTCCTGATCTTGCAGCGCACCGCGCATCGGCGCACCATGGGCGACTCACCGCCGAGGACCCGCGCCATGAAGAAGCACACCACCGAGCTTTCCACCGCAGAGCAAGCGCTGCGCGAGGCCGCGCTCGACTACCACCGCAACCCGGTGCGCGGCAAGATCACGGTGGCTCCGACCAAGCCGCTCTCCAACCAGCGCGACCTGTCGCTCGCCTACTCGCCCGGTGTGGCCTACGCGTGCCTGGCGATCGAGGCCGACCCGTCGCTGGCGGCGGAGTACACCTCGCGCGCGAACCTGGTCGGCGTCATCACCAACGGCACCGCGGTGCTCGGCCTGGGCGACATCGGCCCGCTCGCCGGCAAGCCGGTGATGGAGGGCAAGGGCTGCCTGTTCCAGAAGTTCGCCGGCATCGACGTGTTCGACATCGAACTCGCCGAGCGCGACCCCGACAAGCTGGTCGAGATCATCGCGGCGCTCGAGCCCACGCTGGGCGGCGTGAACCTGGAAGACATCAAGGCGCCCGAATGCTTCTACATCGAGAAGCAGCTGCGCGCGCGCATGAAGATCCCGGTGTTCCACGACGACCAGCACGGCACCGCGATCATCTCGGCCGCGGCGCTGCTCAACGGCCTGGAACTGGTGGGAAAGAAGATCGGCGAGGTGAAGATCGCGGTCTCGGGCGCGGGTGCGGCGGCCATAGCGTGCCTCGATCTGATGGTCGAACTCGGCGTGGCGCGCGCCAGCATCTTCGTCTGCGACTCCAAAGGCGTGGTCCACGACCGCCGCGAAGACGTGCTCGACGCCTCGAAGCAGCGCTATGTGCAGAAGACCTCGGCGCGCACGCTCGCCGACGTGATGAACGGCGCCGATGTGCTGCTCGGCTGCTCCGCCGCCGGCGCGGTCACGCAAGACATGGTCAAGTCGATGGCGCGCCAGCCGATCATCCTTGCGCTCGCGAACCCCGAGCCCGAGATCCGCCCCGAACTCGCGAAGGCCGTGCGGCCCGATTGCATCATCGCCACCGGGCGGTCGGATTACCCGAACCAGGTCAACAACGTCCTGTGCTTCCCGTACATCTTCCGGGGCGCGCTCGACAGCGGCGCCACCGCCATCACCGAGGCCATGAAGATCGCCTGCGTGCGCGAGATCGCCGACCTGGCCAAGGCCGAGATCAGCGCCGAGGTGGCCGCCGCCTATACCGGGCGCGAGTTGCGCTTCGGGCCCGACTACCTGATCCCCACGCCGTTCGACTCGCGGCTGATCCTGCGCATCGCGCCGGCCGTGGCGGCGGCCGCGCAGGCCTCGGGCGTGGCAACACGTCCGATCAAGGACCTGGAGGCGTACCGCCAGTCGCTGACCCGCTTCGTGACCCACACCGGCATGTTCATGCGTCCGGTGTTCAGCGCCGCGCGCGCCACGCCCAAGCGCGTGGCCTATGCCGAAGGCGAAGACGAGCGCGTTCTGCGCGCGGTGCAGATCGCGCTCGACGAGAAGCTGGTCGCGCCGATCCTGATCGGGCGGCCCGCGGTGATCGCCGCGCGCATCGAACGCGCCGGACTGCGGCTGCAGGCCGGGCGCGATTTCGAGGTCGTCAACCCCGAGGACGACGCGCGCTTTCGCCAGTATTGGGAGGCCTACCACCGCCTCAATGCGCGCAACGGCGTGACGCCCGAGATGGCCAAGGCCATCGTGCGCCGCTCGAGCACGACGATCGCCGCGCTGATGGTGCAGCTCGGCGATGCCGACGGCATGTTGTGCGGGTTGGTCGGCCGCTTCGAGGCCCACCTCGAACACCTGCAGGAGGTGATCGGGCTGCGCCGCGGCGCGCAGGTCTGCGCCGCGCTGAATGCGTTGATGCTGCCCAGGCACACCCTTTTCGTCACCGACGCCTATGTCAACGAAGACCCGAGCGCCGAGCAGCTCGCCGACATCGCGGCGATGTCGGTCGAGGCGATGCGCCACTTCGGCTTACCGCCGCGCGTGGCGTTCCTGTCGCACTCGAGCTACGGCAGCAGCAAGCGGCCCTCCGCACTGAAGATGCGCAAGGCGCGCGACCTGTTCGTCGCACGCATGCCCGACGTGCCGGCCGACGGCGAGATGCACGGCGACCTGGCCTTCGACGAAGCGCTGCGCGGCTCGGTGATGCCCGACTCCACGCTCACCGGCAGCGCCAATCTGCTGGTGCTGCCGAGCCTGGACGCGGCCAACATCCTGTTCAACGTGCTGAAGATGACCGGTGGCCACGGCGTCACGGTCGGGCCGATCCTGCTCGGCGTGAACGCACCGGCGCACATCCTGACGCCGTCGGCCACGGTGCGCCGCATCGTCAACATGACCGCGCTGACCGTGGCGCATGCCGGGGCGCTGGCAGCGGCGCGCCCGGCCGGCTGACGCAGCGGCAGGTCGGTCAGCCCACGCGCGCCAGGAAGCGCTGCAGCGCCTGCGCGAACAGCGCCGGCTGCTCGGCCACGCTCAGGTGCGAGGCCTCGTCGAACACGACCAGTTCGGCGCCCGGGATGCGCTCGGCCATCGACTGCGACATCGCCACCGGCGCGCCCACGTCCTGCGCGCCGGCGATGACCAGCGCCGGGCAGCGCAGCTGGCCCAGGCGGTCGAGCCAGTCGACCCCCGCCACCGCGTGGCAGCAGGCCACGTAGCCGGCCGCATCGGTGCGCAGCAGGCGCGCGCGGAATGCGGCCACCGCCTCGGGCTCGCGGGCGCGGTAGGCCGCGCTGAAGTAGCGCTCCATCACCATGTCGGCGATGGCGCCGAGCCCTTCGGACTCGACGGTGGCGATGCGCTGCGCCCACATCGCCTTCGCGGCCTCGGGGTACTGCGCAGCGGTGTTGGCCAGCACCACGCCCTTGACGAGCTCGGGGTGGCGGATCGCGAGGCCCTGCCCGACCATCCCGCCCATCGACAGCCCGACCCACACGACCGGCCCGCGGCCCCATTCGCGCACCAGGCGCGCGGCATCGTCGACCAGTTCATTCATCGTGTACGGGCCCACCGGCACCGCCGAGCCGCCGTGGCCACGGTGGTCGTAGCGCAGCACCGGGTGGCGCTGGCCGGCGAGCTGCGCGGCGAGGTCGTCCCACATGTGCAGGTCCAGGCCGAGCGCGTGGCTCAGCACGACCGGCGTGGCGCCGCCATCCGCCGGCCCCTGCAACGCCACCGCGAGCTGCGGCTGGCTGAAGGTGTGGTGCGTGGCCACGCGGGCCTGGGCCGACAGCGGCTGCGGCGCCGGCAGCAGGCCCTCTTGGCGCAGGATGTCCAGGGTCAGCTTGAAGGCGGTGTTGGCGGCAGGCACGCCGCAGTAGATCGCGCCCTGCATCAGCGTTTCCTTGATCATCGCCAGCGGCACGCCACCGCGGATGGCCGCGCCGCAGTGCAGCTCGAACTCCTCCCAGCGCGCCAGGCCCATCGTCATGCCCAGCACGAGCAGGCGCCGGGTCGTCTGGTCCAGCCCCGGGCGGCCCCAGATGTCGTTCCAGGCGTAGCGCGTGATCAGGCTCTGGAATTCGGCGTTGAACTCGGTCGCGTTGTTCAACGACTTGTCGACCCAGGCATCGCCCAGCACCGCGCGGCGGTTCTTGACGCCGCGGTCGAAGTCGTCTTGTCGGTCGTGGTTCATCGTGTATGCCTCATGGAATGCGTACTTCGCTGTCATGGCAATCTTGCGCGAGCTTCGGCGTCGGGCGCCACCGGCGAGCTGCGCGGGAGCGCCGATCGATGTTGCGCTCAGTTCGACGCGCCGTCTGCGGACTCGGGCAACCGGCTCGCCAGCACCTTGTCGACCCGCTTGCCGTCGAGGTCGACGACCTCGAAGCGCCAGCCGCTCCATTCCACCGAATCGGTGGTGTGCGGCAGCCGGCCGAGCAGCAGCATGATCATGCCGGCCAGCGTGTTGTAGCGGCCGCGGTCTTCTTCGGGCAACTCCTTCAGCTCGAGCCGGTCTTTCAGCTCGGGCACCGGGATCAGGCCGTCGAACAGCCAGCTGCCGTCGGCGCGCTGCACCGCCCAGGCGTCGTCGTCGGTGGGCGTGCTGAACTCGCCGGTGATCGCCTCGAGCACGTCGCGCACGGTGATCATGCCCTGCACCTCGCCGTATTCATCGACCACGAACACGAGCTGCGCGCTCGACGCGCGAAAGTGTTCGAGCAACTCCATGCCCGACAGCGTCTCGGGCACGAACACCGAAGGCTGCAGGCCCTGCGCGAGCGACAGCGGCTGGCCCTTCATGACCTGCTGCAGCAGCGTCTGCGCCGAAATGACGCCGATCACGTCGTCCAGCCCGCCGCGGCACACCGGGTAGCGCGAATGCTCCTCGTCGGCAATCACCCGCAGCACGTCTTCGGCCGATCCCGAGGCCTCGAGCCAGACGATCTCGGCGCGCGGGATCATCATCGAGCCGACCTGCCGGTCGTCGAGGCGGAAAACGTTGCGCACCATCTGATGCTCCTGGGCCTCGATCACGCCGGCGTCCAGCCCTTCCTCGAGACTGGCGTTGATCTCCTCTTCGGTCACGCTGCGGTCGGGGTTGCCCCGGATGCCGAACAGCCGCAGCGTCGCCTCGGTGCACCACGACAGCAGCTTGATGAACGGCCGCGCGATCAGCGAAAGCCACTCCATCGGCCGCGCCACCACGCGCGCCACCGACTCTGGGTACATCAGCCCGAAGCGCTTGGGCACCAGCTCGCCGAAGATGATGGTGATGAACGTGACGGTGACGACGACCATCGCGGTGGCGGTGATGCCGGCGGCGCGCTCCCGGATGTCGAAGGTCTCGTGCAGCCAGTGAGCGAACGGCGCCGAGAACGCGGCGTCGCCGACGATGCCGTTGAGGATGCCGATCGAGGTGATGCCGACCTGCACGACCGAAAGAAACTTGGTGGGGTCGTCGTGCAGATCGAGCGCCGCCTGCGCACCGGACTCGCCCGCCTCCAGCATCACCTGCAACCTGGCCTTGCGGCTGGCGGTCAACGCCATCTCCGACATGGCGAACAGCGCGTTCAGCAGGATCAGGAAGAACAGTAGGGCAACTTCCATGCAGGGCGCGGGGCGGCGGGGGGAGTGGCAGCGTAGCAGAAACCTTTCTTCGCAAAGTAGCATCGGCCCATGAACTACCTGATCGGCGATGTGCAAGGCTGCTGCGCGGCACTGGACCGGCTGCTGGCCAAGATCGGTTACTCGCCGTCGCGCGACCACATCTACGTGCTCGGCGACCTGGTCAATCGCGGCACGCAATCGCTCGAAACCTTGCGCCGGCTGCGCGGCTTCGGCGCCAGCGCCACCTGCCTGCTCGGCAACCACGACCTGAACCTGCTGGCGGTCGCGCACGGGGTGCGCCGGCCGCATGCGGGCGACACGATCGCCGAGATCCTCGACGCACCCGATCGCGACGACTGGCTGCACTGGCTGCGCCGGCAGCGCATGGCCGTGTTCGAGCACGGCTGGCTGATGGTGCACGCGGGCGTGGTGCCGCAGTGGGACCTGGCGCAGACGCTGCAACTCGCCGGCGAGGTCGAGGCGCTGCTGCGCAGCGACGTGCTGGCGCAGTTCCTGCCTTCGATGTACGGCGATCGGCCGGCGCGCTGGAGCGAAGCGCTCGCGGGCGCCGAGCGCTGGCGTTTCGTCATCAACGTGCTCACGCGCACGCGCTTCGTTGCCGCTGATGGCACGCTCGACCTCGTCACCAAAGACGGCACCGACGGCGCCCCCGCCGGCTACTTTCCCTGGTTCGACGCGCCGCAGCGCCGCACCCGGGGCACGCCGATCGCCTGCGGCCACTGGGCCACGCTCGGGTTGATCGACCGGCCCGACCTGCTCGCGCTGGACACCGGCTGCGTCTGGGGGCGCCGCTTGAGCGCGGCGCGCATCGACGGCCCGCGGCGCGAGATCATCCAGGTCGATTGCGGCTGAAGGCGTCGGTCGAACGCGGCGGGCCCACACGCCGCAGCGAGCGCACGGCGGCCCGGTGCCGGGTTCGGCGCCGCAACGCGACGCACGAAGCGGCGATACTTCGGGCCGGCGCAGGATTCGGCCCGATTCGGGTCGATACGCCGCAGCAGGTCGAGAACGTCGAGCACTTCGAACAGGGTCGAGCAGCCATGGAGTACCCCGGTAACCTGTTTGTCATCGCCGCGCCCAGCGGCGCCGGCAAGTCGAGCCTGGTCAGCGCGCTGCTGCAGGTCGACTCGCACCTGGTGGTGGCGGTCTCGCACACCACGCGCGCGCCGCGCGGCCAGGAACAACAGGGGCGCGAATACCACTTCATCGACGAAGCCGGCTTTCGCTCGATGATCGAGCGCGGCGAGTTCCTCGAGTGGGCGCAGGTGCACGGCCACCTGTACGGCACGTCGCGCGGCGCGATCGAGGAGCGCATCACCGGCGGGCAGGACGTGGTGCTCGAGATCGACTGGCAGGGCGCGCTGCAGATCAAGAAGCTGTTTCCGAACGCGGTCCTGATCTTCATCCTGCCACCGAGTTGGGAAGAGTTGCTGCAGCGGCTGCACCGCCGCGGCGAAGACACTCCCGACGTGATTGCGCGGCGCATGGCGAACGCGCGGGTCGAGGTCTCGCAGGCCCGGCACTTCGACTTCGTTATAATTAACGCCTTGTTCGAAACGGCGCTCTTCGATCTGAAGGCGATCGTTCACTCCCAGCGGCTCAAGTACACCGCACTGCAAAGAAGCAAACCCGCCGTCTTTGCCGCCCTCTCGCTCAGTTGAACCCGGTCCTGGCCGGACCCGATTGAGTCGATCCTTTTCCCCCGGAGCAAAGCCCATGGCCCGCATCACCGTCGAAGACTGTCTCGTCAAGATCCCGAACCGGTTCCAGCTGGTGCTCGCCGCAACCTACCGGGCGCGCATGCTCAGCCAGGGCCACGCGCCGAAGATCGAGACCAAGAACAAGCCCGGCGTGACGGCGCTGCGCGAGATCGCGGCCGGCGAAGTCGGCCTCGAGATGTTGCGCAAGGTGCCGGTCTGACGCAGGCCTGACCCCGCGGCGGCTCGCCTCGAGACGCCGCTCGACACCCCCCGCGCCGGCTTCCCCCATGCCGGCGATCGCGCTCAATCCACGTTAAATTCGGGTCATGAGCGCGCGCGCCCCCCACGCCCTTCGCGACCCGGCCGCCTCCGCGGCGGGGGGCAAGCGTGCTGCCGCAAAGGCCGCGCCGAGCGTGACGGACGCGGCTGCGGCGTCGTTCGCGGCGCTGACCCACAAGCTCGACTACCTTGACGCCGCCGACATCCTCCGGGTCCGCGACGCCTACCGATTCGCCGACGAGGCACACCTGGGCCAGTTCCGCGCCAGCGGCGAGCCTTACATCACCCACCCGATCGCGGTCGCCGGCCTGTGCGCTGAATGGAAGCTCGACGCCCAGGCCATCATGGCCGCGCTGATGCACGACGCGATGGAGGACTGCGGCATCTCCAAGGCCGAGCTGATCGAACGCTTCGGCGCGCCGGTGGCCGACCTGGTCGACGGCCTTACCAAGCTCGACAAGTTGCAGTTCTCCACGCGCGAAGAGTCGCAGGCCGAATCGTTCCGCAAGATGCTGCTGGCGATGGCACGCGACGTTCGGGTGATCCTGATCAAGCTCGCCGACCGGCTGCACAACATGCGCACGATGGATGCGGTGGCGCAGGCCAAACGCACCCGCATCGCCGGCGAGACCCTCGACATCTACGCCCCGATCGCGCACCGCCTGGGCCTGAACCAGACCTACCGCGAGTTGCAGGAGCTGTCGTTCCAGCACCTGCGGCCCTGGCGCCACGCGGCGTTGTCCAAGGCGGTGCAGAAGGCACGCGGTTACCGGCGCGACATCGTCGAGCGCATCCAGCTCGATGTCGAGCGCGCTTTTGTCCAGGCCAAGCTGCCGGTGCAGGTGTACGGCCGCGAGAAGACGTTGTTCTCGATCTACCAGAAGATGCGCGAGAAGCACCTGAGCTTCGCGCAGGTGAACGACATCTTCGGCTTTCGCATCGTCGTGCCCACGCAGACCGAGTGCTATGTGGCGATGGGCACGCTGCACCAGCTGTTCAAGCCGCTGCCGGGGCGCTTCAAGGACTACATCGCGATCCCCAAGGCCAATGGCTACCAGTCGCTGCACACGACGCTGGTGAGCCCGCTGGGCACCGCGGTGGAGTTCCAGATCCGCACCGAGCAGATGCATGCGGTGGCCGAGAAGGGCATCGCCGCGCACTGGCTCTACAAGAGCGGCGGCGCGCAGGTGCAGGAGGCACAGCGCCTGGGCGCGATGTGGCTGCAGTCGCTGATCGACATCCAGGACGAAACCCACGACGCCACCGAGTTCCTCGAGCACATCAAGATCGACCTCTTTCCGGACGCGGTCTACGTGTTCACGCCCAAGTCGAAGATCCTCGCGCTGCCGCGCGGCGCCACGCCGGTCGACTTCGCGTACGCGATCCACACCGACGTGGGCGACCACACGGTCGCGGCCAAGGTCAACGGTGAGCCGGTGGCGCTGCGCACCGAACTGCGCAGCGGCGACGTGGTCGAAATCATCGGCAGTGCCGGCGCGCGCCCGAACCCGGCATGGCTGAATTTCGTTCGCACCGGCCGGGCGCGCTCGAAGATCCGCCACTACCTGAAGAACATGGAGCAGGAAGAGTCGCAGGACCTGGGCGAGAAGATGCTCGCGCAGGCGCTGCGCGCCGAAGGCCTGCAACTGCCGGGCGACGACGCGCCCGGCGCTGCGCTGTGGGCGCAGCTCACGCGCTGGAGCGGCAACAAGACGCGCGCCGACCTGTACACCGACATCGGGCTGGGCCGCAAGATCGCCGCCATCGTCGCCAAGCGGCTGGCGCGGCTGATGGCCGAGCACGGCAGCAAGCCCGACCCGGTGATGCTGACGATGGGCCGCTACGCTGCCGACGACGCCGCGCCGTCGCAAGGGCTGGTGCTGATCGACGGCGGCGAAGGCGCCTCGGTGCGGCTGGCGCCGTGTTGCCGCCCCATTCCCGGCGATTCAATCGTCGGCTACCTGGGCCGCGGTGAAGGCTTGATGGTGCACACCGGCGATTGCAGCGTCGGTAAGCGGCTGTTCGAGCGCGATGCCGAGCACTGGATGGGCGTGGACTGGGCCGAGCAACCGACCCGCACCTTCACCACCGCGGTGTCGCTGCTGGTGCGCAACGGCAAGGGCGTGCTGGCTCAGGTGGCCCAGGCGGTGAGCGCGGCCGAGGCCGACATCACCCACATCGACATGGGCAAGGAGCCGGCCACCGAGACCACCGAGTTCCAGTTGCTGCTGAGCGTGCGCGACCGACTGCACCTGGCCGACGTGATGCGCACGCTGAAGCGCTCACCCGCGGTGTTGCGCGTGGCCCGCGTCAAGCCGTAGGTGCACCCGCTTCGGGCTTGGGGTAGCGCACTTCGACGACCTCGATCTGCTCGCGACCGCCCGGAGTCATCAACTGCAGTTCGTCACCGACGCGTGATTTCAACAGCGCACGCGCGATCGGCGACACCCAGCTGATCTCACCATGCAGGTTGTCGACCTCGTCGACGCCCTTGATCGTGACGGTGTGTTCCTGCTGGCGCCGGTCCACATACGTCACGGTGGCGCCGAAGAACACCTGGTGGCTGCCGTGGTGGATCGACGGGTCGGCGACCTGAGCGATGTCCAGACGCTTGGTCAGGAAACGGATGCGCCGATCGATCTCGCGAAGGCGCTTCTTGCCGTAGAGATAGTCACCGTTCTCCGAGCGGTCGCCGTTCTTTGCCGCCCAAGACACGATCTCGACGATCTTCGGCCGCTCGTCGTCGAGCAGCGCCATCAGCTCAGCGCGCAACCGTGCGTAGCCGGCGGGTGTCAGGTAGTTTTTCGCGCCGCTGGGCAGCGCGGCCGATGCCGGCGACGCGACATCGTCATCGTCGTCGATTGCGCCATCGGGTTCGCGTGTGAAGGCCTTGTTCATGCCGGCGTCATGATACGAGCCGGTGCGATGCCACGCAGCCTTGTCGGTCGGCGCCGAGCCGGCCGGTGGAATCTGGAGACGGCGCCGGCACGCGTCATTGCCGGGCTGCTTGGTGAAGATGGAAGTACGCTGCACCGCCGTCTGCGAACGACTGTACTGCGCCGGTGCACCCGCATCGCAAGCGCCCGCGAACGCGCGGCGCTGCACTGCGAAAAATTGACGATCGGCCGCAGTGGCGATGCCGTTGGGCGCGCCTCAGGTCCTGGGCTCGAACGCGGTCTCGCTCCACTCGGTGGGCTGCCAGCGCGGCTGCTTCGGCGCGTTCGTCGGTGCCGTCCGGAGCACGCGATCACCGGACACGCCGTTCGGTGCCGCGGGAGTCGGCTCGGCGGGCGCCATGGCGTCGCGGCGGGCCGCTCGGACGATCAGGCGCCGGGCTTCGATGAGTTGGGCGGTGGTCAGTGCAGGGGTCTTGCGCATGGGGAAGTCCTCGATGGAAGCGTTGCCGGATGCGGAGCACCGGGCGCGAAGGCCGCGAAGTTACCGCGCACGACCGCGGTCGTGCACCCGCTGCCGTGCGCAGACTTGGCAAAGCCGTGAGAAGTTGACGCAATCAACATGGTCACAGGGCTCAAGTTCGGCGGCCGGCGGCTTTCGGGTCGCGGCGCCGCGCGCCGGAGCGGCGGCCCGCGGCCAAACCTAGAATCGCGTCACGCCTCCCTGCCGAGCCAGCCCGACCCGGGCCGCCGCCGCCCAACCGGAACCATCACCATGGACACCCGCACCTCCCTCTACCGCCTGCGCATCGAGCGCGTGCGCGACGCGCTCAAGCGCCACGGCCTGGCCGCCGTGCTGGTGCCGTCGAGCGACCCGCACCTGAGCGAGTACCTGCCCGAGCGCTGGCAGGGGCGGCAGTGGTTGTCGGGCTTCACCGGCTCGATGGGCACGCTGGTCGTCACACCGGACAAGGCGGCCGTGTTCGCCGACAGCCGCTACTGGGTCCAGGCTGCGGCCGAACTGGCCGGCACCGGATGCGAACTGGTGAAGATCCCGACCGGCACCTCGACCGCCCATGTCGACTGGCTCGCCGGCCACGTCAGCGCCGGCGCGGCGGTGGCGGTCGACGGCAGCGTGCTCGGCGTGGCGGCGGCGCAGCACTTGCAGGCCACGCTCGAGCGCGCCGGCGTCACGCTGCGCACCGACTTCGACGTGCTCGCCGAGGTCTGGCCCGAGCGCCCCGGCCTGCCGATCGAAGCCGTCTACGAACACGCCGCGCCGCACGCCACGCGCACCCGCGCCGCCAAGCTCGCGCAACTGCGCGAGGCGGTCGCCCGGCATGGCGCCACGCACCACTTCATCTCCACGGTCGACGACATCGCATGGTTGTTCAACCTGCGCGGCGCCGACGTGAGCTTCAACCCGGTGTTCCTCGCCCACGCGCTGCTCGACATGCACGGCGCGACGCTGTTCGTCGGCCCTGGCAAGCTCGGCGCCGAGCTGCAGGCGGTGCTCGCCAAGGACGGGGTGCGCCTGGCGCCCTACGAGCAGGCCGGTGCGGCGCTCGCCGCGCTGCCCGCCGCGGCCGTGTTGCTGATCGACCCGAAGCGCGTGACCTTCGGGCTGCGCGCGCACGTGCCCGCCCACGTGCGCGTGGTCGAGGCCATCAACCCGAGCACGCTGTTCAAGAGCCGCAAGACCGGGCCCGAGGCCGCCCACGTGCGCGACGCGATGGCCCAGGACGGCGCCGCGATGTGCGCGTTCTATGCGTGGTTCGAGGCGGCCCAGGGCCGGGAGCGGATCACCGAGCTGACAATCGACGACAAGCTCAGCGCCGAACGAGCGAAGCGGCCCGGCTTCAAGGGCCTGAGCTTCAACACGATCGCCGCGTTCAACGCCAACGGCGCGATGCCGCACTACCACGCCACGGCGCAGTCGCACGCCGTCATCGAAGGCGACGGCCTGCTGCTGATCGACTCGGGCGGCCAGTACCTGGGCGGCACCACCGACATCACCCGGGTGTGGCCGATCGGCACCGTCAGCGCCGAGCAGCGGCGCGACTACACGCTCGTGCTCAAGGGCACGCTGGCGCTGAGCCGCACGCGCTACCCGCGCGGCACGCTGTCGCCGATGCTCGACGCGATCGCGCGCGCGCCGCTGTGGGCGCACGGCCTGGACTACGGCCACGGCACCGGCCACGGCGTGGGCTACTTCCTGAACGTGCACGAGGGCCCGCAAAGCATCTCCAAGCTGGTGCCCGATGCGCACATGGCGATGGAGCCCGGCATGATCACCAGCATCGAGCCGGGGCTGTACCGCCCCGGGCGCTGGGGCATCCGGATCGAGAACCTGGTGCTCAACGTGCCGGCGGACGCGGTGGCACCCGGCGGCGCCACCGAGTTCGGTGAGTTCCTCGAGTTCGAGACGCTCACGCTGTGCCCGATCGACACCCGCTGCATCGAGCGCTCGCTGTTGCGCCAGGACGAGATCGATTGGCTCAACGGCTACCACGCCACCGTGCGCGAGCGCCTGACCTCGCTCGTCAGCGGCGATGCGCTGGCCTGGCTGCTGCGGCGCACGGAGCCGTTCTGAGTTTCGTGGCGCCGGCCATCGGGGTCGACCTCGGCGGCACCAAGATCGAGGCGATCGTGCTCGACGCGCACGGCGCGAGCCTGTGGCGCGAGCGCGTGCCGACGCCGGCCGGCGACTACCGCGCCACGGTCGCCGCCGTGGCCGCGCTGGTGGCGCGCGCCGAGTCGGAGCTGGGTCTGCAGGGGTGCAGCGTCGGTGTGGGCACGCCGGGCACGCAGACCCACGCCGGCTTGATCAAGAACGCGAACTCGACCTGCCTGAACGGCCAGCCGCTGCAGCGCGACCTGGCGCACGCGCTGCGCCGCCCGGTGCGAATCGCCAACGACGCAAACTGCCTGGCGTTGTCGGAAGCCACCGACGGCGCAGCGGCCGGCGCGGCGGTCGCGTTCGCGGTGATCCTGGGCACCGGCGTCGGTGCCGGCATCGCCGTGAATGGGCGGCTGCTCAACGGCCCGAACGGTCTGGCCGGCGAGTGGGGACACAACCCGTTGCCATGGGCCGGGGCGAACGAATGGGTCGGGCCGGCGTGCTATTGCGGCCAGCTTGGCTGCATCGAGACCTGGCTCAGCGGGCCCGGGCTGGCGCACGACCACGCGGTGCACACCGGCCAGTCGCTGCTCGCGCCGCAGATCGGAGCGCTCGCAGCGGCCGGTGACGCGGCCTGCGAAGCGACGCTGCGGCGCTACGAGTCGCGCCTGGCGCGCGGCCTGGCACACGTGATCAACCTGCTCGACCCGGAGGTGATCGTGCTCGCCGGCGGGGTGTCGGGGCTGGACCGGCTGCTCCTGAACGTGCCGCGCCTGTGGGGCGCGTATGTGTTCAGTGCCGGCCCCAAGGATCCGGTGCAAACACGCCTGGCCAAGAGCCTGCACCGCGACTCGTCGGGCGTGCGCGGCGCCGCCTGGCTGTGGCGCGACGGCTGACGCATTCGTCGCCCACGGTTGCCGTTCGACCGCGGCAAATCGCAGTGCGTCGCAAGCCGCTGTCCGGCACTGCGAGGCGCTCCTAGAGTTCACTCCAACGCAAGCCCCGAGACCGATTCTCGAAGCGCGTTGACGAACCCGAAGGAGCCACCATGATCGACCGCATCTTCTCCGCCGCCCTCACCTTGTGCCTGCTCGCCGGCGGCACGCTGGCCATCGGCTCGGCGATGCTGGGCCTGGACCGGCCCGCGGCGCGGGCTGCGTCCGGCCACGCCAGGGTCGTGCAACTCAAACCGGTGGTGATCGTCGGCAAGCGCCTCGCCCACGCAACGACCATCGCCCGGGGCGACGCCACCGCGTCCACCGACCCACGCGCGGAGTGACCCTGCGTCATCGGCGCGTCGGCGGCGCCAGCGCGGTCGCGGGTGTGCACAGAGAATCGGCGCAAACTGCGGCGCTCGTTCGTCACCAAGCGACCGCCCCTGCGATGTCCCTACCGACCATCGACGCGCTCCATAGCAAGGCCTTCGTTCCAGCCCGCACCGCGGCGTTGCAGCGCGCTGCGCCGCGCCCGCGCCCTCGCCCTCGCCCTCGCCTTCGA
>JAGWTP010000077.1 GCA_028868895.1 Burkholderiales bacterium | reverse complement strand
TCGACGGAACAACGCGCCGCGCCGGCACTCCAAGAGATGCCGGTGTCGACTTGCCGGCAGGAGGTCAAAACCGTGAAGCAACTGAAGCATTGGCAAGATCCGATCAACGCATTGCTGGGCATCTGGTTGGTGCTCTCGCCCTGGGCGGTGGGCTACGCCGGCGAGAAGGTCGCACTGGCCAACGCACTGATCGTCGGCGTGGCCCTCGTGGCGGTCGCGGCCGGCGCGATGCTGGTGCCTCGGGCCTGGGAAGAGTGGACCGAAGCGGTGCTCGGGCTGTGGCTGGTGGGTTCGCCGTGGCTGCTCGGGTTCGCCGGCCTCACGACCGCGATGCACGCGGTGGTCGCCACTGGCGTGGCGATCATGGTGCTGGCGTTGTGGACGCTGGCCACCGACAAGGACTACAGCGCCTGGCTGAGCGGGCGCGGCGGCGCGCTGTGAGCGGCGCTGCCAGCGGCAGCCGCGTTGGCGCAGCGCACCCGGCGGTGAGCGCCGCCGGGTGGATGGGATGACCGACCCGGACCCGGACCTCGCTCCGAGGTCCGGGGAGTGTTCGCGTGATCAGGCGCGATGCGATCCCGCCGAGTCGCAGTCGCCACTGGCCACCGTGTCCTGGTACAGGCAACTGCGGCTCGTCAGGGCACCGAACACTGCCGGAGCGCAGGCGGTGTCGTCGGCATCCTCGGTATCCTGGGCGTCGATCGCCACCGGGCCTTGAGAGTCGCTGGCGAGCAGCGGTGTGTAGTCCCGCGGGGGCGGTGGATGCCTGGCGGGCTCGTGGGAGGGGTGCCAATTCATCGGCGTGCCGCTGCGGGCAATGGCGTTGCGCGCCGCGTCGGCGAGGATCTGTCGGCGCATCTGCAAGCGCAGAACGCCCAGGCCGGGTGCCTGCGGTTCGCTGGTGCTGATGAGCCTGTCGAGTTGTTCCGCAGCGGCGTGCAGCACCGTCCCGGGAACGGTGTCCAGACCTTCCCGGTTGTGCAAGGCGCGCGCCACGCACTCGAGCTGGGCGTGCGAGTGCCGCGCGCGTCGGCGTCGAACAAGCAGCGCCGTCAGGTCCGCCACCGGCGTCGCCACGGCGCGGGCCTTCACGCTGGGGTCCACGGCGCGCAGCGCAGCGTGCAGGACCCGGCGGAACAAAACCTGCGCGTGCAACAAGCGCACCCAGCGCATCAGCATGCGGTCGTTCGAGCCCATGGGTCAGTCACTCCGTTGCGGACTTCGGCGGCGATTCGATGCGTGCCTGTTCACCGAGCCGCTCTGTCGGTGGCCAGTTCGTCCAGCAGGGTCAACACGGCGCCGATGTCGATCGGCTTGGTCAGGTAGGCGGCAACGCCCTGCGACAACGCGGTGTCGATCTGCTGCGGCAGCGCGTCGGCCGACAGCGCCACCAGCGGGATGCCGCGGGTGGCCGGGTGCTCGCGCAGCGCGTGCGCCACCTCCAGCCCGGTCATGTCGCCCAGGTTCATGTCCAGCAGCAGCAACTCGGGTGGGTCGCGCCGCGCCTGCTCGATCGCCTGCGCGCCCGAGCGGGCGACCTGCAGCGTGATGCCCGGGCGCAGCGCGACGATCGCGCGCACGAGCTCCACGTTGACCTCGTCGTCTTCGGCGTACAGCACCTTCAGTCGCCCCTCCAGCGGCGCGTTGCGGCTGGGCCGCCATGGCGGGGCCGGCACCGGGATCGAAGGCGCGCAGTGCAGCGTCAGCGTTGCCACCGTGCCGTGGCCGGCGGTGCTGTCGATGGCCAGGCCACCGTTCATCAACTCCGTCAGGCGGCGTGCCACCACCAGCCCGATGCCGGTGCCTTCGACCGAAGTGCGCTCGGCACCCAGGCGATTGAACGGTTCGTACAGGTGCGCCAGCTGGTCGGCGCTCAGGCCGGGGCCGGTGTCCGTGATCTGCACGCGGCACCGCTGCCCGTCGACCTGCCAGCTCAACACGGCTTGGCCACCGCGGGCGTTGTACTTGATGGCGTTGCTCAGCAGGTTGAGCAGCACCTGGCGCAGCCGCACCCGGTCTGCCTGGACCCAGATCGCGCGCGCTTCGAGCGCACCGGGAACGGTGGTCGGCACGTCGGGCGCGGTCCAAAGGTCGGGCGTGTGCAGCACCGTCACGCCCGGGGGCGCCCGCAGCGTGACCTCGTGCGCCGTCGCCAGCCACGCGAGCATGCCCAGCGCTTCGTCGGCCACCAGCGCCAAGTTGACCGGCTCGAGCGTGACGGGCATCTGGCCGGCCTCGATGCGCGACAGGTCGAGCACGTCGTTGACGAGTGCCAGCAGGTGTTCGCCGGCGTGATGGATGCGCGCGACATGGCTGCGCTGCGTGGCCGACAGCCGCTTGCCCGTGTCCAGGCGCAGCAGCTGCGCGAAGCCCAGCACGGCGTTCAGCGGGGTGCGCAGCTCGTGGCTCATGCGAGACAGGAAGTCGGTGCGCGCGCGGTGCGCCGAGTGCGCTTCGCGGGCCGAGTGAAGCTCGGTCACATCGCGCAGCATCACGGTCATCAGCGGCCCCTGCTCGGTCTGCAGGCGCGACCACGATGCTTCCATCGGAAATTCGGAGCCGTCGGCGCGCAGTCCGGTCAGCGACTGCTGGCGCCCCGGATGCCGGCCGGCCGGCGCTTCGATCGCGAGCGATGCGATGAGATCGCGCTGGCGGCTGCGCGCCGACACCGGAACGAAGCGCGCCATCGGGCTGCCGAGCACCTCGTCGGCCGCGATGCCGAACACCCGTTCGGCGGCGCGGTTGAACAGCACGATGCGCTGTTGCGCGTCGATGCTGATGATCGCGTCCATCGCGCTGTCGATCAGGTCGAAAGCGCGCTGCTCGGTCAACTGCAGGGTGGCGCGCGCGCGCAGCTGCTCGCTCAGGTCGGTGAAGGTGACGATGGCGCCGCGCACCTCGCCGTCCTCGACGATCGGCGTGGACCGGCAGGCCACCGAAAAGCGGCTGCCGTCGCGGCGCCAGTACACCTCATCGTCTGCCAACGGTGCCTGGCGAAACCCGCGGTACAGGCGGCGCTCGTCTTCGAGGCAAGGCCGGCCGTCGGCGTGGCGGTGCAGGGTCTCATGCATGTTGCACCCGATCAGGGCCGCTTCGTCGCCATGCCCGGCGTAGCCCAGCATCTGCAGCGCGGCGCGGTTGATGAAGGTGCAGCGCCCCTGCGCGTCCAGCCCGTAGATGCCCTCGGCGGTGGAGTCGAGCAGGCGCTGGAAATGCACCGCCTGCTGCGCCGTGGCGCGTTCGGCCGCGGCGCGCTTGGTCTCGTCGTGCACGAACACGGCGTAGCACTGAAAGCGCGCAAGCCATGCGGCGGTGACGTGCACGTCGTAGACGCTGCCGTCGCGGCGGCGATGGCAGCTGTTGTACCGCACCGAGCCGGCGGCCCTGATCTGCGCGAGCTGCGTCTCGGTGACCGCGCGCGTCTGCAGGGCGTCGAGCTCGTTGATGTGCATGCCGCGCAACTCGGCACGCGAATAGCCCGACATGCGGGCATAGCCGGCGTTGACTTCGCTCAGGCGGCCCTGCGGATCGACGACCCAGTAGCCGTCGCTGGCGATGTCCAGCGCACGCAGCGCCAGGCGCGAGCGGCGCCGGAAGCTGCGCACGACGAACACGACGAACGGCATGCACAGCAAGGTCAGTGCGCCGGCGTTGAGCAGCATCACGAACCAGCGGCCGTGTGGTGGCGGGAGCCAGGCGTCAAGCCCGGCCGTCACCAGCGTCTCGCCGGTGAATACCAGTGCCAGCAGCGTGACGATGACCGCCAGCGCACCGCCTCGCCAGGCACGCCGGCGAATCACGAAAGCACGGAAGAACCGGCGCGCCATGCCGTCGAACCAGGCTCCTGCAGCGCCCTTGGCTCGTGCCAGCGGCGAGAGGGTGGTGTATTTCATGCGCGCTCCGCGGTGGTGGCGGTCGGCATGGGCGTCGGCTTGCGAGCCCGGGCGGCGACCGCGTGCGATGGCTCGGTTGGCCGCGCCGGCGTCGCCGGCGCGGCGGACGGGCCGTCGGCTCAGTGGTCTTCGCCGGCAGTGTGCGTTTCCTGCACCTTGTCGAGCGGGTTCTCGTTCATCGTGAACAAGCCGGTGCCCGACGCGCCGGTGCTGAACACCAGCTCGTTGGCGCCCATCACGTAGTAGGCGGTTCCGGCCATGCCCGAGGCCGAAGTCGCGCCCGGCAACGTGGCCGGGCCGCTGACCACGAACGGCAGTGCCGGCGAGCCGGCGGCGCTGGCCAGGTTGAACGGGCTGAAGCTCAGCGTCGGCGAGCTGCTCAGGCGGTACTCGTCTTCGCCGCCCATCGTGGTGGACTGCGACCACGCCAGGCCGTTGGCCTGGCCGACCACGCAGGTGCCCAGCACGATGCCGCCCACCGCACTGCCGTTGCCCATCAGGCGCGCACCGAACGACCCGGCGGGGCAGGCCAGGCCGTCTTCGCTGTGCGAGCCGCTGGCATTGACGCCGAGCCAGTTCGGCAGCGCCGCCGCGGGCACCAGCACCGCGTCGAAGCGGCTCAGCGATGCACTCGTCGGGGTCGGCTGGGTTCCGGCGCGCACCGCGTAGCCGGTGCCGGTGGTCAGGAAGGCGGCGGGCAAGACACCGAGCTTGCCGGCGAACGCGTAGCTGGCGCCGGTCGCGTCGGTGACGCTGAACTGCAGGTAGTTGCCGTTCACCGTGCCGCTGACCTTGTTGTCGGTCGACGTGATCTGGCCGCTGGCCGACACGCTGACGGTGGCGTCGTTGAACAGCACCGGCTGTGCCGTGCCCACTGGTGCCGACGCCGGCGCCGCGGCCGACAGCCCGGTCGGCGTGATCAGCCCCTGCAGCGTGTAGCTGCCGGCGACCAGCACCGTGACGCCGGTCTGGTTGATGTCGCCTTGGTCGAGTTGCGGCGCCCAGGTGCCGTTGGCCGCGATCGACTGCGTCAGGTTGCGCAGTTCCGAGTCGCAACCCGACTGCAGCGTGGTCGATGCCGTCGCGGTGACGTTCGACGCCGTCGTGCCGCCCGACAGGGTCGACTGGTTCGCGATGTCGTTGGCCATCGATTCGGTGTCGACGAACAGCGCGGGCTTGGCACACAACTCGTCGGCCACCGACTGGATCGCCGCGGCGATCGGCAGGATGTCGTCGTGGTGCTGCGACAGCAGCGCTGCATACACCGCGGGGGTCAGGTTCGCGTATGAGCCGGCGTTGAGCTTCTGATAGACCGCCAGCGCCGCGGTGGTGACCTGGCTGATCACCAGGTTGGGGATCTCCGCCGCGGTCAGCTCCGCGGCCGTCACGCTGTTGGCCGGGCCGATGTAGGCGGCGAGCGCGATCGAGGTGCCGGCAGCCGTCGTGGCCGTGGCATTGGCGAACACCGGTACGTTGGTGGCCGGCAGGTTCACCGACACGGTGTACGCGCCGCCGGCCACGCTGGTGGCGGTGCCCACGTTCACGGCGCCGGTCTGACCCAGCGGTGCGCCGGTGGTGATGACGACCGTGGCGTTGGCGATCGGGCCGTCGATCACCGCGCCGGTCAGCTTGTGAGCGCCCAACGCGCCCGCCGTCGGCGCGGCTGCCGTGGTTGTACCGCCGCCGCCGCCGCAAGCGCTCAGGGCCAGTGCCAGGGCCGCTGCCAGCGGCAACAGGGTCCAGGAACGATTCGATGCAGGGTGGGAAGGGTTCATGTTCAGTCCTAAGGTGGATGAGGTTCGGCAAAAAGCCCCGAAACCAGCGGGGTTGGCGAGAATAATAACTGGGAAAACTTAACAGGCAATTAAATTTCCGGTAAACTGCGCTCACCGAAACGAAATCTTGCAATTCCGATCCGCCATGGGACGCCCCGCTCGCCAGTTGCCCGACACCGAATCGCCCGCCCGACCGTTGCCTCCGGTCGACGACGTGATGGCGGCGCTCGCCGTCATCCTGGCGCCGCTGCTGCGCCTGCTGGTGGCCGGCGGGGCCGACTACACGCGGCTGGCCGCCGAGCTCAAACCGCTGTTCATCGAGCAGGCGCGCCTGGCGCTGCTGCGTGCCGGGCGCAACGACACCGACTCGGCGATCAGCCTGCTCAGCGGCGTGCACCGCAAGGACGTGCGCGAATGGCGCACCACCGGGCTGGCCGGCAAGATCGCCAAAGAGGTCTCGATCAGCTCGAGGGTCTACGCCCGCTGGGTCCAGGACCCGCTGTACCGCGACCGGCGCAAGGGCCCCAAGCCGCTGCCCCGCCTGGGCCCCGAGCCGTCGTTCGAGACCCTGGCGCGCAGCGTCACGCAAGACGTGCACCCGTACACGCTGCTGACCGAAATGATCCGCCTCGGCCTGGTCCAGGTGCAGCAGCAAAAGGGTCGGGAGATGGTCGTGCCCCAGGGTGACGGCTACGTCCCGACGGCCGGCTCGCGCGAAAGCGTTGAACTGTTCGGCGCCAATGTGTCGGACCACGCCGCGGCGGCCGTGAACAACCTGCTCGGCCTGCCGGCGCAACTCGAGCAAAGCGTGTTCGCCGAGCGCATCACGGCCGAATCGGCGTTGCGCCTGAGCGAATTGGCGCGCACGTTGTGGTCGCGCGCGCGCAGCGAAATGATCGCCGAGGCGACCCGGCTGCACGAGGCCGACCGGGGCCGCGACGACGCCAACTGCCGGATGCGCTTCGGCGGCTACTACTGGGCGCAAGACGCCCTGGGCAACCCCCCGGCACCAGATGCCACAGCACAGGCTGAACACCATGACCCTGAATGAATCGATGCGCTGGGCGCTGTGCGCCTTGTTCAGCCTGGCCCTGGCCGGGTGTGGCGGCGGCACCTCGGTGGCCTCGACGGGGGGCGGCGTGGGCACCGGCGGTACCGGCATTGCGCTGGGCACCGTCACCGGCTTCGGCAGCGTGGTGGTCGACGGCACGGCATACAGCAGCGCCACGCCGACCTACTTCGCAGGCACCGAGGCCGAAGAGGCGGCACCGGCGTCGTCGGCAGCGGTGGAACTCGGCGATCAGCTTCAGATCGCGCTCGATGCGAACGGCAACCCGTCCACGGTGGTGATCGAGTCCGAATTGAAGGGCGCCGTCGGCAACCTGTTGCCGCCTGCCAACCCCGGCTTCACGGTCAATGGTGTGGCGGTGCGCGTCAACGCCGACCCGGCCGTCGGGCCGGTAACGTACTACGCCGGGTTGGTTGGCTACAGCGGGTTGGCCACCGCGATGCAGGTCGAAGTGCACGGCGTCTACGGTGTCGATGCCAACGGGCAGGGCTACATCCTGGCCACGCTGATCGAGCAGTTGCCGAGCACCAACCCGGTGACGCGGATCACCGGGCAGGTCGCCAACCTGGTCACCCACCCGGACGGGTCGGCCAGTTTCGACATCGGTGGCGTGAGCGTTCGGTACGCGGCGGCAGCGAGCGTGCTGCCGGCCGGCACGGGTCTGGCCAACGGACAGCTGGTCAACGCCTGGAGCAATACGGCGGGTGCGCCTGGTGTCATCAGCGCTTCGGTGATCCGCATCCGCACGCTGCAGGGCGTGGCGGGGCCAGTGCAGATCAGCGGGTTGGTGGCGGGCCTGACCGGCAGCGGCTTCCAGCTCTCGGGCATCCCGGTGGACGCCAGCGCAGCCGGCCCGGCTGCCGTGCTGCCAACCCTGGTGGCCGGCCAGTACGTGGTCGTGCAGGGCCAAGCCACCGCGGCGACCGGGGTGGTGGTCGCCAGCAAGATCCAGGTCTACACCGCGCAGCCGGCGCCGGTGGCGCTGCATGGAACGATCACGGGCTTCGTCAGCGCCGCGAACTTCCTGGTGCGTGGCGTCTCGGTCGATGCGACGACGGCCGTGTTCAGCCCTGCGGGCACCACCGCTGCATCGCTCGCCAACGGCGTGTTTGTCGACCTGACCGGCATGGTCAGCGGCAACAAGGTCACGGCCGCCGCCGTGACGGTGCAGGGCACCCCGCCCGGCGGGCGCACCGTCGACTACCAGGGCGTGGTCGGCCAGTGCGCAACGGCCGGCTGCGGCTCGTTCGTGCTGACGCTGCAGGACGGCACCGTGCGCAATGTCACGCTGGCGTCCAACGTGGCTTACAGCAACGGCAGCGCGGCGCAGCTGATCAACAACGCCAGCGTGGAGGTCGAGGCGACCACCTCGAACACCACCGCCACCGACCTGCTCGCCTACAGCGTCTCGTTCCAGGGGCTGCCCTCGCCGGCGACGGGCGGCGACGGCACCACGCTCGAAACGAACGGGCTGGCCTACGACGTCAACCTGGCCGCCACGCCACCGACGTTCGCCGTCAATGGCTTGACGATCCAGATCAACGGCGTGAGCGTGACGCCAGCCGGCGCGACACTGGCCAACGGCGCGAAGGTCGAGGTCGACTTCGTGCAATCGGGCGCGAACAACCTCGCAAAGGCCATCGGCATCGATCATTGAAGGGCGGCCGTGCAGGGTTCGTTTTGGATGGCACGAATCGAGTTGCGTCGACATCGGGATGCGCCGATTCCACGCGCGCAGTCGTGAGCTCGAGCGCCGTCCCGAGCTCGCCCGCGGTCGAAGCGCCGACGCCATGAGGCCGCAGTACCGGCAGCGCCGATGAGTGGCGTCATCGGCCCCGCCGCGGCGGATTCGCAGGCCCTGCGCTCGCTCGCACGGTGGGCGCGGCAAAGCGCACGCGGCCGTCCCGGCCCGTGGGTCACGTTCGGCCTGCTGGTGTTCGCGGCCGTCTGGCTTGCGCACCTGGCGTCCACCAGCCTGGCGCCACCCACCGACAACATCGAGCAGCTCACCTGGGTCCACGCGCTCGAGTGGGGCTACTACAAGCACCCGCCGCTGCCGACCTGGCTGTTCTGGGGGCCGGCCCACCTCTTCGGCGAATCCGCCTGGACCAGCTACATCGTCGGCGCCACCTGCACGCTGGCATCGGTGGGCCTGCTGTGGCGGCTGCTGGCGCAGCTGCGCGGCACCCGCCACGCGACCCTGGCGCTGCTGGCGGTGCTGTGCATCACCTACTACAACGGTCGGCTGTACTACTACAACCACAACATCGTCCTGATGTTGCTTGCCACCGCCAGCGCGACGGCGTGTTGGACTGCGTTCAAGACCGGGCGGTTGCGCTGGTGGGCGGCGCTGGGTGCGGCACTCGGCCTGGGGGCACTCGCCAAGTACCAGATCGCGGTCACGATCACGTCGGTGCTGGTGTTCTGGCTGTGGCAACGCGGCTGGCGCGATGCGCGCCATCGCCTCGGCCTGCTGCTGGCGGCGTTGATCGCGTTGCTGATGTTCGTGCCGCATCTGGTGTGGCTGCGTTCGCACGACTTCGGCCCGATCGGCTATGCGATGCAGACCTCGCTGGGCGTGCATCTGGGCACCGGGGCCTGCTCGGCCGACGCCGCGCACTGGCTGATCGATCAGCTGCTCAACCGCGCAATGCCGGCGTGGATGTTGCTGGGCGCCGCGTTCTGGGCGTCGCGGGCCGGCGCGGTCGCTTCCGCGCCGGCAGCGACCTGCACCACGGGCGCAGACGCCGGCCGTGCGCTGCTGCTGAGCTGGGGGCTGGTGCCGCTGCTGTTCATGCCGCTGCTGGGCGTGGCCACGGGCGCCGACCTCAAGCTGCATTGGGGCACGCCGTTCCTGCTGTTCGCGGTGCCCGCCGCAATGGAACTGCTCGGCGTGCGCGTGCGCTGGTCGCAGGTGGCGTTGAAGCCGGCCGCGCAAGCGTTCCTGGTGATGCAGGGCTTGCTGCTGCTCGTGAGCCAGCTCACATCGCCGCGCGGGCCCGAGTTTCTGCGCGACCACGGCTGGCGGACCTTCGACGCGGCCGCGCTCGCAGCGCAGCTCGAACCGCTGGCGCGCGAGGCGCTCGCCGGTGGCGCGATCTGCGTCGTCTCCGGGCCGGCGGCGCCGGCCGGGGCGCTGGCGCTGCGCCTGGCCGATCACCCGCTGGTGCTGATCGACGGCCGCTACGACCGCAGCCCGTGGGTGAGCCGCGACCGGGTCCGGCGCTGCGGCGTGCTGGAGCTGCAGCAGGGCCGGCCGCTGCCCGGCAGCCGCGCGGTGGGCGCCGGGTTTGCGGGGCTGTCCTGGCGCGTGATTCGCCCGGAGTCGGTCCTGACAGGCAAGGCAGCGGGGGATCGTGCTCAAGATCGATCGGGTTTGCGCCGATAAGTCGGCGAGGAGCCACTGCGCCGAAGAATGGCGCCGTGGCAGCCGCGCAGCCGGGGCCCACCATGACGGACGTTCTGATAGTCGAAGACGACGACAGCATCGCGCAGTTGCTGGAGTTCATGATGCACCGCGAAGGGTTCGAGGTCCAGACCTGCCGCGACGGGCGCGACGCCGAGCGTCGCATCGTCGAAGGAGCCCCGCCGCCGGCGCTGGTCGTCATGGACGTGATGCTGCCGTACACCGACGGCTTCGAGTTGCTCGCGCTGCTGCGCCGCCAGCCGCTGTGGCGGGACGTGCCGGTGCTGATGCTGAGTGCCAAGTCGCAAGAGCACGACATCGTGCGCGCCATCGACGCCGGCAGCAGCGGCTACGTCGTCAAGCCCTTCCAGCCCCGGGAGCTGATGGCCCGCGTGCGCAACTTGCTGCGCCACGCCGCATGAACCACGCGATCCGTTGCAGCGCGGCCGCAGCGCTGGCGTGCGCTGCATTTGCCGGGCGTGCCGCCGAGCCCCTTTCGGCCGAGGCGGCACTGAGCTCGGAGCGCCTGAGCGGCGGGCGCGCCGACTGGCACGCCGCCGAGCTCACCGCGCTGTGGCGCGACCCCGCGGCCTGGAGCGCGAGCGCGGCCGTGCGCCGCACCGACCGCTTCGGCTTGATCGATACGCAACTCGAGGCTGCCGCGTCGATCCCGCTGGGCGCGCGCTGGCGTGCCGAGACCGAACTCGCGCAAAGCCCGACCGCGCGCGTGCTGCCGCAGTGGCGCTGGCGCAGCCGCGTCTGGCTGCTCGATGCCGCGGGCTGGAACCTCGCTGCCGGGGTCGGCCGCACGCTGTACCGCAGCGGCGATGCCACGTCGGGCAGCAGTGGCGCCGAGCTCCAGGTCGAGCGGTATGCCGGGGCATTCCGCGCCGCGTGGCTGGGCTCGGTGACCCGGCTCGATGCCGGCGGCACGAGCGCGGCGCAGCAATGGCGCCTGAATTGGTACCCCACCGACACCGCCAGCGTCGGCGTCGTGCTCGCCTTCGGGCGCGAGCTCGAGAACGTGCCGGGCGTCGGCGTGCTCGCCTCGCGCGTGCGCGCCGGTGCGATCACGGCCGCCTGGCAGCTCGCGCCGCGGTGGGGGATGAATCTGGCCGTCTCCGACCACCGGCAAGGCGACCTGTACCGCCGCATGGGGCTGCGACTTGGCCTTCGACATTCCTTCTGAGCCCGCGCTGCGCGTGGCGATGGTGATCGGGCTCGCGGCCCTCGCCACGACGCTGGCGCTGGTGGTGCAGGTCGGCCTGATGCGCGTGGCGCAGCGCCGCAGCGATGCCAGGGCCGCGGCCACGCGCAACCGCTGGCGACCGCTGCTGCTGCGCCATGCGATGGGCGAGCCGGTGGCGCTGCCGGCGTTGGCAACGAGCGAGCAAGTCGTCTTCCTGGTGCTGTGGAACCAGATCGCCGACAGCTTGCGCGGCCCGTCGCACGACCTGCTGCGCGACGTGATCGTCCGGCTCGACCTGCAAAGCGCGGCCCGCCGCTGGCTCGCACAGCACAACGCCCGGCGCCAGTTGCTGGGCTTGCTCACGCTCGGCCACATGGGGGCCGCGTCCGACTGGCCGAGCCTGCAGCGCCGGCTGGGCGACCCGCGAACGTACATGAGCATCGCGGCAGCCCGCGCGCTGCTGCAGGTCGATGCCGCACTTGCCGTGGAACCCGTGCTCGACGAACTCGCACGCCGCACCGACTGGCCCATCGCCCGCATCGCCGGCCTGCTGCGAAGTGCCGGCGCCGAGCGCGTGTTCGAGCCCTTGCTGCGGCGCCTGCAGCACACCGCGGCGGTGCCGTCGCCGCAGGTCGTGCGCCTGCTCGCCGCCGTCGACGGGGTGCGCGCCTCCGCGACCCTGGTGCGGCTGATGCAGCACGGTGACGACGCCGAACTGCTGTCGACCTGCCTGCAAAACGTCCAGACGCCCGCCGCGCTGCCGCGTGTGCGCGAACTGGCGCGGCACCCGCTCTGGTGGATCCGCGTGCAGGCCGCCGCTGCGCTCGGCCGGCTCGGCAGCCGCGACGACCGCGCCCTGCTGCTGGTGCTGCTGACCGACCCGAACTGGTGGGTGCGCTACCGGGCCGCGGTGGCGTTCGTGCGCATGCCCGGGCTCACCAAAGAGGCCATCGCGACGCTCTGTGACGGGCTGGCCGACCGGTTCGCGCGCGACGTGCTGCGCCAGGCGCTGGCCGAGGCCGAAGCGGTGTGAACGCGCACGACGTCTTCGGCGCGGTCCAGTGGTTGTTCCTGGCCTATTTCAGCGCGCTCAACGGTGTCTACCTGCTGCTGAACTTCGTCGCCTTTCACGCGATCCGGCGCGACAGCCCGGTGAACCTGCTGGCCTCGATGCCGCAGTACGCAACCGGCCTGGAGCCGCCGATCAGCCTGCTTGCGCCGGCCTACAACGAAGAGGCCACGATCGCCGCGTCGGTGCGCTCGATGCTGCAGCTCGACTACCCGCTGTTCGAGATCATCGTCATCAACGACGGCTCGAAAGACAACACCCTGCAGGTGCTGCGCGACGAGTTCGGGCTGGTCGAGTTCCCGCAGGCGTACCACGTCACGCTGCCGGTCGGCCGGGTGCGCGGGGTGTATCGCTCGCCGCGCTACCCCAACCTGCGCGTCGTCGACAAGGACAACGGCGGCAAGGCCGACGCGCTGAACGCCGGCATCAACGCCGCGCGCCACCCGCTGTTCTGCGCGATGGACGCCGACTCGATCCTCAGCACCGACAGCCTGCGCCGCATCGTGCGCCCGTTCCTCGAAGACGCCTCGGTGATCGTCAGCGGCGGCACGGTGCGCATCGCCAACGGCTGCCGCGTCTCGGGCGGGTTCCTGCAAAGCGTGGGCATGCCGCGCAGCCTGCTGGCGCGGGTGCAGATCGTCGAGTACCTGCGGGCATTCCTGTTCGGCCGGCTCGGCTGGTCGCCGATGAACGCGCTGCTGATCGTCTCGGGCGCCTTCGGCGTGTTCAGCCGCCGCGCGGTGGTCGAGGCCGGCGGCTATCGCGTCGACACGATCGGCGAAGACATGGAACTGATCGTGCGGCTGCACCTGCGCCACCGGCTGGCGCGGCGGCCCTACCGCATCGTCTTCCTGCCCGACCCGGTGTGCTGGACCGAAGCGCCCGAGAGCCTGCGGGTGCTGAAGAGCCAGCGCACCCGCTGGCAGCGCGGGCTGCTCGAGAGCCTGTGGGCGAACCGGGCGCTGCTGTTTCATCGCCGCGGCGGCACGGCGGGCTGGCTGGCGTTCCCGGTGATGCTGTTCTTCGAGGCGCTCGGGCCGCTGATCGAGCTGGTCGGCTACACGCTGATGCTGCTGGGCGCCGCACTCGGCGCCATCTCCTGGAACGCGTTCGTCGCCTTTCTGGTGCTCGCGGCCGGCCTGGGCCTGCTGCTGTCGGCCTCGGCCCTGCTGCTGGAGGAGATGTCGTTCCGAGTCTATCCGGACCTGCGCCACCTGCTGCAGTTGAGTGCGGCGCTGCTGATCGAGAACCTCGGCTACCGCCAGCTCACGCTGTGGTGGCGCATGACCGGCATCCTCAAGTGGCTGGTTGGCCGGCCTGCGAAGTGGGGTCACATGCGGCGCTCCGCGAGCTGGCAGGCACCGAAGGACCGGGCATGACGAGGTCGATGCTCACCGCGATCGTGGCGATCGTGGCGCTAGGGGTGGCGGCCGTCGGGCTCGCGTGGGCCGGCGCGGTGCGCCGGCGGCGTGCGAACCGGAGCCGGGCGAGCGCAGCGCAGGCAGAGCGGCAGCACGCCGTCCAGGTGGCCGAGGCCTTGTGCGCGCTGCAGCGCGTGCACGCGCGGTCGGTCGCCTTGTTCGATGCGCTCCCCGACGCCGTCATGGCGTTCGACCAGGACGGCGCGATCGAAAGCCTGAACCACGCCGCCGCGGTGATCTTCAGGTGCGCCGCCGCGAAGACGCTCGGGTGCCAGGCGGACGACCTCGTGCCGGACCTCCTCGCACGGGTGCGCGAGATGACCAATGGCGCGCCCGCCGACGCCGTCGAGCGCCGCGCCGTGGACGCGCGCCGGCTCGATGGCGAGGTCTTCCCGCTCGAGTTCACATGCCGTGCCGCGCCCCGCGACGGCGGCTGCCTGTACGTGCTGGTGCTGCGCGACCTGAGCGCACAACAGGGTGCCGAGCGGCTCAAGCACACCTTCGTCGCGGTGGTCAGCCACGAACTGCGCACCCCACTGACCAGCATCCGCGGCGCGCTGGCACTGCTCGCCGACGGCAGCACCGGCGTGCTGCCGGTGGACGCGCAGGCCATGGTGGTGATGGCCGCGCGCAACTGCGAGCGCCTGGTCGACCTCGTCAGCGACATCCTCGATCTCGACCGGATGCGCACCGGCCAGCTCGTCATCGAACCCGAAGTGCTGGACCTGATCGCGCTGCTGCGCGAGACGCTGCGCGCGACGCTGGGCTTCGCCCGCCTCTACAAGGTAAGGCTGCTGATGCCGGCCCAGCAGGGCCCGGTGTGGGTCCGGGTCGATCCGCGGCGCATGGCGCAGGTGATGGGCAACCTGCTCTCCAACGCGATCAAGTTCTCGCCGGAGGGCGGCGACGTGTCGGTTCGGTTGCAGGTCGGCGCGGGCGCGTGCGCGGTCTGCGTGGTCGACCAGGGACCGGGCATTCCGGTGGCGTTCCGGGCGCGCGTGTTCGAGCGATTCGCGCAGGCCGACGCCACCAACACCCGGGCGCGGGGCGGCAGCGGCCTGGGCTTGTCGATCACCCGCGCGCTCGTGGAGCGGATGGACGGGCACATCGACTTCGAGTGCCCGGACACCGGCGGCTCGATCTTTCGCGTGGCGCTGCCGATCGCCCAGGTTCCGGCGCGCTCGCCCGACTTCTCGGCCACCGGCATGCACGACCTGATCGTTTGACCCGCGCGGCGCCCGCGGCGCTACGGAGCGGACGCGGCGCGCATCGCCGCGGCCCCGATCGGCGTCATCGGCGCGCGGTCCGGTGCCTGGGCCGCGAGCATCGCGACCACGTAACCGACCCGGTGCTTGCCCAGGTAGCAGTGCACGTAGACCTTGCCCGTCTCGTGCAACGCCAGCAGCGTGCGCAGGCGGCGCAGCGCGGTGTCGTTCAGCGGGCTCGCGGCGGGCTGGCTGCTGTCCATCGGGAAGTTGTGGAAGCGCAGCCCCAGCGTTTCTTCTTCGCGCTTCTCCCTGGCGATCAGGCCGTCTTCGTAGATGAGCCGCGCGTTCATCAGCGTGACCACCGAAGTGACACCCGCCGCCTTCAGTTGCCGCAGGCGCTGATCGTCGGGGTAGGGCCCGACAATGACTTGCGCCGACACGACGCGGACCTTGTCCTGCAGCCAATGCAGCGGAAAAAGATACTGCTCGAAGCGATCGAAGAACGCCAGCGCGGTCCACGCCAGCGGAATCAGGAAGACCAGCAGCACCGCCGCCAGCACGACCATTCGAGCAAAACGCGTCATCGACATCGGGGCTCCCCATCGACCGCGAGGGTTTTCGGCCCCAGGCCGGCGCGCAAGCGGCGCCGGCCTGGGCGGTGGACGCCGCTTCGCGGCGCAAGTGGGCGCGTCGTTCGAGGCCGGCGTGAGCGGTACGGCTGCGGCCGGGTGCCTGTCATTCATTCGATCGGAGTCTCGCAGGCTCGCCAGTTCATCCGGTATCGGCGCCAGCGCACCGGACTTAAGCGCAGCGTAAGGCAACAGCGCCTACCGTCGCACCCATGCCCTACTCAACCCGAATGGAGACACGTCCCATGGAACCCTCGGCCAGCGAACCTTCCCGCGCACCCATGCGCAGCACTGCCGCCCAGGCGCCTGCCGATGCGGTGGCCGCCGACATGCTCAACAAGGTCCCGGCCGTCACGCTCGGGTTCTGGCTCATCAAGATCATGTCGACGACCGTCGGCGAGACCGGCGCCGACTACCTCGCGGTGCACGTCGGCCTGGGCACCCTGCTCACGGGCGGCATCATGATCGCGTTGCTGAGCGCCGCGCTGCTGTTGCAGCTGCGGTCGAGCCGGTACACGCCATGGATCTACTGGCTGACCGTGGTGCTGGTCAGCGTGGTCGGCACGCAGATCACCGACGCGCTCACCGACGGCCTGGGTGTGAGCCTGTATGCCAGCACCGCGGCGTTCACTCTGGCCCTGGCGGCGATCTTTGCGGTTTGGTACCGCAGCGAACGGACGCTGTCGATCCTCAGCATCGACACGCGTCGCCGCGAGATCTTTTACTGGGCTGCGATTCTCTTCACCTTCGCGCTGGGCACGGCCGCCGGCGACCTGGCCACCGAAGCCCTCGGCCTGGGCTTCCGGCTCGGCGTGATCGCGTTCGGCGCGCTGATCGCGCTGATTGCGGTGGCGTTCCGGATCGGCGCAAACGGCGTACTGACCTTCTGGCTCGCCTACATCCTGACGCGCCCGCTGGGGGCATCGCTGGGTGATTTGCTGTCGCAGTCGCGCACCTACGGCGGCCTGGGGCTGGGCACGATCAATACCAGCATCGCGTTTCTCGCCGTCATCGTGGCCCTGGTCACGTTCGTAACGCTGGTGCCGGGCCGCACCCGCGCCCAGGCAAGCGCCATCCGGGCGTGAGCCTGCGCCCCGACGTCGCGCGCGCGGCAGCGCGCGCCGTGGCGCTTCAAACCATTGCACAAACCTACGAAGGAACTGTCCCATGATCAAACGAAATCTCGGCGCCTCTATGCTGCCTTCGGTGTTGGCACTTGCGCTGTTCGGTGCCGCGTCGATGGCACCGAACAGCCCGGCAGTTTCATCCGCGCTGGCGGCAAGCGCCTCCCGGCTCGGCGACCTGGGGTCGTTTCGCAAGATCGTCGTCGACACCTCGACGCTGGTCGCCAGCGGCAACCTGGCGGCGGCCAAGACCCGCATCAAGGATCTCGAGACGACCTGGGACGAAGCCGAGCCCGCCCTGAAGCCACGCTCGGCGGCCGACTGGCATGTGCTCGACAAGGCGATCGACCGCGCCTTGAAGGCCCTGCGCGCAAGCCCGCCGGATGCCGCGACGTGCAAGCAGGCGTTGGCCGAACTTCAGACGCTGCTCGACAGCTTGGGCGGCAAGGTCTGACCCGACGCCGCTTCGCACGCCGACCGGGCCTTGCAGGCTCGGGCTGGCATTGCGCCGCGCGTGGGAGCACACTGCATGCGAATCCTGCACGCGCGCCACGCCGGCACGGTCGTCTTGTCGGCGCCTCGTGATGTGCGGCATCAATCGACGGAGGCAGCGATGGACCAGGAAATCTTCAACCTCAGCACGCGCAAGTTCCTCAAGAAGGTGGGCGTGGGTTCGCAGCACGAGATCGAGCAGGCGGTGGCGAATGCCGTGGCGGCCGGCACGCTCAGTGGCACCGAGACCTTCGCGGTGACGATGACACTGCACATCGGCGCGCTGAAGCTCGACGTCACTTACGACGGCGAGATCAAGCTGGGCTAGCGGAACCACCGCAACCGCGGCGGGCTCGAAAGACGGCTCATGAGTGCCGGCCCACTTCGACTCCACGTGCCCGAGCCCACCGGGCGCCCGGGCCACGCGACCGACTTCTCGTACCTGCGTCTGTCGCGCGCCGGCGAGGTGCGCCGCCCGCCGATCGACGTGGCCCCGGCGGCCACCGGCGACCTGGCCGACGCGCTGGTGCGCGTGCTCGACGACGACGGCCGCGCGGTCGGGCCGTGGGTGCCGGCGCTCGACGCCGAACAACTGCGCCGCGGCCTGCGCGCGATGATGAAGACGCGGGCCTACGACGCGCGCATGCTGATCGCGCAACGCCAGAAGAAGATCTCGTTCTACATCCAGTGCCTGGGCGAGGAGGCGATCGCCACCGCGCACGCACTGGCGCTGCAGCCGGGCGACATGTGCTTCCCGACCTACCGCCAGCAGGGCCTGCTGCTGGCGCGCGACGATGTCCCGATGGTCGAGATGATGTGCCAGGCGCTGTCCAACGAACGCGATCCGCTCAAGGGCCGCCAGCTGCCGGTGCTGCATTCGTACAAGCGCGCCGGCTTCTTCACGGTCTCGGGCAATCTGGCGACGCAATTCATCCAGGCGGTGGGCTGGGGCATGGCCTCGGCGATCAAGGGCGACAACAAGATCGCCTCGGGCTGGATCGGCGACGGCGCGACCGCCGAGGCCGACTTCCACAACGCGCTGACCTTCGCGCATGTGTACCGCGCGCCGGTGATCCTGAACGTCGTCAACAACCAGTGGGCCATCTCGACCTTCCAGGCGATCGCCGGGGGCGAGGGCACCACCTTCGCCGCCCGCGGTGTCGGTGCCGGCATCGCCTCGCTGCGCGTGGACGGCAACGACTTCCTCGCCGTCTATGCCGTGACCCGCTGGGCCGCCGAGCGCGCCCGCAGCAATCTCGGTCCGACGCTGATCGAGTGGGTGACCTACCGCGCCGGCCCGCACTCGACGTCGGACGATCCGTCGAAATACCGTCCCGGCGACGACTGGTCGCATTTCCCGCTGGGCGATCCGATCGCGCGCCTCAAGCAGTACCTGATCAAGGCCGGCGCATGGTCCGAACAGGAGCACGAGGAAACCCAGAAACGGTTGGAGGCCGAAGTGCTGGCCGCGCAGAAGGAGGCCGAACAGTACGGCACCATGGCCAGCGGCCACACCTTCAGTCCCGCTGAAATGTTCGATGGCATCTACAAGGAGCTGCCTGAACATCTGCGCGTACAACGTCAGCAACTGGGGATCTGATATGGCGGAAAACATAACGAAAACATCGATGACCATGATCCAGGCGCTGCGTTCGGCGATGGATGTGATGATGGAGAAGGACGACAACGTCGTGGTCTTCGGGCAGGACGTGGGCTATTTTGGCGGCGTGTTCCGCTGCACCGAGGGCCTGCAGAAGAAATACGGCACCTCGCGCGTGTTCGACACGCCGATTTCGGAAGGCGGCATCGTCGGCGTG
>JAGWTP010000178.1 GCA_028868895.1 Burkholderiales bacterium | reverse complement strand
TTCGGCCGCGCGACCTCGGGCCGAGCACCGCAGCGCAGTCGTAGCGAAGCGAAGACCGCCACAGCATGAGCCCGCGCCGGGTGGCGCCTGCCGCGACGCGCCGGGTGGCGCCTGCCGCGACGCTCCGGGTGGCGCCTGCCGCGACGCGCCGACCTCGCCGGGCGATGGGCAGGCAAGGCAGCCCGTCGGCTCTCTGTTGGGATGGAACGCGAGACAGTATGGAACGCCGAAGCAAGGCAGCCGGTTCGGCGTTCAGCCCGGCGCGCGCGTCATGCGGGCACCGGAGTGGCCGGCGTCAGCAACCGGACGATCAGCTCGCGCACGCTGCGGATCTGGTCGCCGAACGGCAGCGCGCCGACGCCGCGAAAGAACAGCCCCTTCTTCAGGTCGCCGCGCAGCGCTGCGGCGAGCTGGGTGTCGATGCAGAACTGGCCCCAGCCGGCCAGGCCGTCGCGCAGCCCGCACTGCGCGAGGCAGTCGAACGCGAGGGTGCAGCGTGGCTTGACGTGGACCACGCTTTGCAGCTTGGGCAGCGCCTTCAGGTAGTTCTTCAGCCAGGGCGTGGCGACCGCGCGCGCGGGCAGGCCGGCCACGCTGGTGAACTCGACCAGGTCTTCGTCGCGCGCCTGCGCGAGCACGCGCTTGAAGTCGGCGTGCGCGTCGCCCTCGATCGTCACGGCGAACGGCGTGCCCAGTTGCACCGCGGCCGCGCCCAGCGCCTGCACGCGGGCGATGTCTTCGTAGCGGCGGATGCCGCCGGCCGCGATCAGCGGGATCACCTTGTCGATGCCGGCCGAGCGCAGGAACGCCAGCGCCTGCGGAATCACGTTCTCGAACTCGAAGCGCGGGTCGCTCAGGTCTTCGATCTTCGCGGCGCCGAGGTGACCGCCGGCCAGGCGCGGGTTCTCGATCACGATCGCATCGGGCAGACGCTTCTTGCGCTCCCACTTGCGCACCAGCAACTGCACGCCGCGCGCGTCGGACAGGATCGGCACGAGCAGCGCGCGCGGATGGTCCTGCGCCAGTTCCGGCAGGTCCAATGGCAGGCCGGCCCCGACCACCACCGCGTCGATGCCGCACTCGAGCGCGCGCGTCACCGACGGGCCGTACTCGCTCACGGCGCGCATCACGTTGATGGCCAGCAGCCCGCGCCCGCCGGCCAGCGCCTGCGCGGCGCGAATCTCGCGCTCCAGCGCTTCGAGGTTGGCGGCGTTGATGTCGGCCTTGGCGGCCTGCGTGGCGGCCTCACCCGGCGCGAGATCGCGGGTGCGTTCCATCAGGTCGGGGTGGTGGCGGCGCAGGTCCACCGACGAGATCGTGCCGGTGCCACCGAGCCCGGCCACGGTGCCGGCGAGCCGGTGCGCCGAGACGCCCACCCCCATGCCGCCCTGCACGATCGGCAGCAATGCGCGGCCACCCAATTGCAGCAGCGCGAGGCCACCGGCACGCAGCAGCGTCAACAGGTCACCCGCGACGCCGGCCGGGTTCGGGTCGGCGTCAGAGGTGGGAGCAGAAACGGAGTTCGGGGTCATGGCGCTCGCGACAACGCGCAAGCACGCCGCGTGGATGGCAACCCGTGCACGTTAGCCGCCGAGGGCGAGCGTGGTTTTGACTTGGGTCAAACACGGGCCAGGTTTTGCGCCGCCCTGCCGGTGTGCACAACAGAAAGGCCGGCCCGGTCTGGCGACCGGCCGGCCTGTTGGGTGCCGGCGCGTCGCGCGCCGGCCAGTCCATCGATCAGTCGTTCTTGTAGATGTCGACGTCCTTGGTTTCGCGGATGAACAGCATGCCGACGACGAAGGTCACGCTGGCCACGACGATCGGGTACCACAGGCCGTTGTAGACGTTGCCGGTCTGGGCCACGATCGCGAACGCGGTCGTGGGCAGCAAGCCGCCGAACCAGCCGTTGCCGATGTGGTACGGCAGGCTCATCGAGGTGTAGCGGATGCGCGTGGGGAACATCTCGACCAGCATCGCCGCGATCGGGCCGTAGACCATCGTCACGTAGATCATCATGATCGCCAGGATCGCGATGACCATCGGCTTGTTGATCTGCGCCGGATCGGCCTTGGCCGGGTAGCCGTGCGCCTTGATCGCGGCGTTCACGGCCTTCTTGAACTCTGCCTCCTTCTTCTTGCTGTCGGCATCCAGGTTCAGGCCGTCGGGTGTCAGGGTGGCATTGAACGAGGGGATCGTGTTGTCGCCGATCTTGACCACCGCCGGGCCGGTACCGGCCACGGTCTCGTAGTTGACCGACGCGCCGGCCAGCGCCTGCTTGGCGATGTCGCACGAGCTGACGAACTTCTTCTGCCCGGTCAGGTTGAACTGGAACGAGCACTCGGCCGGATCGGCCGTGACCGTGACCGGCGAGCCGGCCAGCGCCTTGGCGAGTTCGGGGTTGCCGGCATCGGTGAGCGCATGGAACAGCGGGAAGTAGGTGAGCGCGGCCAGCAGGCAGCCGGCCATGATGATCGGCTTGCGGCCGATCTTGTCCGACAGCGTGCCGAAGATCACGAAGAACGGCGTGCCGATCAGCAACGACGCGGCGATCAGCAGGTTGGCGGTGGTGCCGTCGATCTTGAGCGTCTGCGTCAGGAAGAACAGCGCGTAGAACTGGCCCGTGTACCAGACCACGGCCTGGCCGGCGGTCAGGCCGACGAGCGCCAGGATCACGATCTTCAGGTTCTTCCACTTGCCGAACGACTCGGTCAGCGGCGCCTTCGAGGTGCGGCCCTCTTCCTTCATCTTCTTGAAGGCGGGTGACTCGTTCATGCTCAGCCGGATCCACACGCTGACGGCGAGCAGGGCGATCGAGACGATGAACGGAACGCGCCAGCCCCAGAGCGCGAAGGTCTCTTCGCCGAGCGCCAGGCGCGTGCCCAGGATCACCAGCAGCGACAGGAACAGGCCGAGCGTGGCGGTGGTCTGGATCCACGAGGTGAACGCACCGCGCTTGCCCGGTGGCGAGTGTTCGGCCACGTAGGTGGCAGCGCCGCCGTACTCACCGCCGAGCGCCAGGCCTTGCAGCAGCCGCAGGCCGATCAGGATCACCGGCGCGGCCACGCCGATGGAGGCGTACGAAGGCAGGAAGCCGACGATCGAGGTCGACAGGCCCATGATCACGATCGTGACCAGGAAGGTGTACTTGCGCCCGATCATGTCGCCCAGGCGGCCGAAGAACAGCGCGCCGAACGGCCGCACGATGAAGCCGGCCGCGAACGCCAGCAGCGCGAAGATGAAGCCCGAAGCGGGGTCCAGCGCCGAGAAGAACTGCTTGGCGATGATCGCCGCGAGCGAGCCGTAGAGGTAGAAGTCGTACCACTCGAACACCGTGCCCAGACTCGACGCGAAGATGACTTTCTTCTCCGCCGCGGTCATGGGCTGGCCGACCTTCGAGCCGGCTGCCACTGTGGTTGCCATATTGACGTCTCCTTGTTTGAACGGGCATCACCCCCCGGGTGACGCGAAGCGGCATGTTCATCGGAAGCTCTGACCCGCGGCTTACGCTGTGCTGAACCCAAACTGACGAACTCGGGTGCAACCCTGAGGCATCGTTTCTCAATGTGGCAAATGGCCGTTCGTCCGGCACCGAACGGGAAAACCCCGAGACCGCAACGAGGCCCGCGAGGGCGCGCGACGTCGCGGCGCGTCAGCGCTGAACGCCGGGGCGCGGGGCCGCTTCGCGCGACCAGGCCTCGGTGTCGAACCACGGGTCGCCGCGCAGGCAGGCACCGAGCATCGGCAGCGCGTCGAGGCCCCAGAACAGGCGGCCTTCGACCTCGATCGTCGGCACGCCGAAGATCCCGAGCGCGATGGCTTCGGCGGTCGAGGCCCGCAACGCCTCCTTGACCGACGCTGCGTCGGGCGCGACGTGCGGCGCGAGTTCGTCGCGCAAGGCCTGCATGCGAGCCGGATCGTTCGGGTCGCCGCCGCCGCGCCAGACGTGGTGCAGCACGGCCTCGCAGGCACGCCGGTTCGGCGTGCCGCCTTCGGGCGCGCAGGCCAGCAGCAGCCGCAACTGCGCGAGCGGGTTGAACGGGTGTCGCGCGGGGGTGGCGATCTCGATGCCGTGTTGTGCGGCCAGCCAGTG
>JAGWTP010000177.1 GCA_028868895.1 Burkholderiales bacterium | reverse complement strand
AGGTTCACGTAGAAGCCGTCTTGAAGTTCTTGGGCCGCGCGCGCGGCCATCTGGTCGTGGGTCCAGGCCATGGTCAGGCTCCTGCTTTCGCGGTGGTGGGTCGTTCGCTGAGGGTGCGCTTCTCGATGCGCTTTTCGGGGTGCGCGTTCAACACGATCCGGTGCACGTAGATGCCGGGCAGGTGCACGGCATCGGGGTCGAATGCGCCGGTCTCGACGATCTCTTCGACCTCGACGATCGTGGTCTTGCCGGCCATCGCCACCGCCGGGTTGAAGTTGCGCGCGGTGCGCCGGAAGATCAGGTTGCCGCTCCTGTCGGCCTTCCAGGCCTTGACGAGCGAGACTTCGGGCAGCAGCGCGCGCTCCATCACGTACTTGTGGCCGTCGAACTCGCGCGTCTCCTTGCCCTCGGCCACCAGCGTGCCCACGCCGGTCTTGGTGAAGAACGCCGGGATGCCGGCGCCGCCGGCGCGCAGCTTCTCGGCCAGCGTGCCTTGCGGCGTGAATTCGAGCTCGAGTTCGCCGGCCAGGTACTGGCGTTCGAACTCCTTGTTTTCGCCGACGTAGCTGGAGATCATGCGCTTGATCTGGCGCGTCTCGAGCAGCAGGCCGAGGCCGAAACCGTCGACCCCGGCGTTGTTCGAGATCACCGTCAGGTTCTTGACGCCAGAGTCGCGCAGCGCGGCGATCAGCGCCTCCGGAATGCCGCACAGCCCGAAGCCGCCGACGGCCATCAACTGGCCGTCACGCACGACACCCTCGAGCGCGGCCGAGGCGCTGGGGAACACCTTGTTCATTCGCGATATCTCCTGGTCAAATGGGAGTGGATTCCGACGCGGGAGCGTACTACGTAACGCAAATCGCAGGCGTTACGTAGATTCGCCTACAGCCTGATGGCGCGGCGGTTTGTAGCGCGCACTCGGGGCGGCCGGGGTGAATGAGCAGGCCACTCGGGCCCGTGATTTCTCTGCGCCTGGCGGAGGCAGAGTCAACCCGCCACCAATGGCCGAGCGTGCGCCGAGCGCTCCCGTTTCGGCGATTCGAGCCGCCTGCGCCTGATTCCGCCCGCTGCGGCGACACGTGCTGCCCTCCGGATCCACGCGTCGTTTCAGGTCTTCGGGTGGGGCAAGCCGGATGACGCGGCATCGTCATCGGGCCGCCGTCCGCGATGCCGCATTTCATGGCTCCGCCGCATCACGTGAATCACGGTGCCGATCAGCACGGCGGTACTCCAAGCGACGAGCGACCAGCCCACACCCGACCAGCGCCCCAACAGATAGCCGGCCAGCACCAATCCGGGCAGAAACAGGAAAGGAACGGCGTTGAATCTCATGCGTGCAATCGTGATCCACGTTGCAAATGACTGACTGTGCGGGGAAAGATAGGTTCCCGGCGAGTGTTTGTCTGTTCGCTAACGAACAGTGGCCGCTCTCACGCACCGACGCGGCAACGCGACGGGATTCCACCGCGTTCGGTACAGGGCCCGACGGCTGGCGGCCCCGCTGCGGCAGCCGACGTTCCACCCGGAGCGGACCTCCGGCTAACGCAGCGAGGCCTGCCGGGACGCCAGTTCGTCGTACAGCGCCATGTACTTCTGCGCCGCGCCCGCCCAGGAGAAATCCTGTGCCATCGCGCGGCGCATGAGCTGGCGCCAGCGTTCGGGCTGCGCGTGGGTATCGATGGCACGCTGGATCGCAGCGTCGAGCGCGGCGGGCGTGGCAGCGTCGAATGTGAAGCCGGTGGCACGGTCTTCATGCAGCGCCGACTCGGTCGAATCGACCACGGTGTCGGCCAGGCCGCCGACCCGACGCACGACCGGCAAGGTGCCGTAACGCAGGCCATAGAGCTGGGTCAGGCCGCACGGCTCGAAGCGCGAGGGCACGAGGATCGCATCGGCGCCGGCGATCAGCCGGTGGGCGAAGGCTTCGTCGTAGCCGATTCGGACTGCCGCCTTTCCGGGGTTGGCCTTCGCGACGGCGACGAACGCCGATTCGAGGGCCGGGTCGCCAGCACCCTGCAGCGCGAGCTGGGCGCCGCGTTGGAGCAGGCCCGGCAAGGCCGCCAGAACCAGGTCGAGCCCCTTTTGCGACGTGAGCCGGCTGACCACGCCGAATACTGGCGCGTCGGCGCGCGCGGCCAGCCCGAGTTCGGCCTGCAAAGCCTGCTTGCAGCGGGCCTTGCCGGCGAGCTGGTCGGCCGAGTAGCGCGCCGCCAGACCCGTGTCGGTGGCCGGGTCCCAGATGGTGCCATCGACACCGTTGAGAACGCCACTCACATCGGCGCCGCGGCCGCGGATCACGCCGTCCAGCCCGAATCCGAATTCGTGCGTGGCGATCTCCTTGGCGTAGGTCGGGCTGACGGTGGTCACGTGCTGCGCAAACTTGAGCCCGGCCTTCATGAACGACAGCTGGTTGTGGAATTCGAGCCCGGACGGGGCCATGAAGCGTGCGGGCAAGCCGAGCAGCGCGAAGTCGCCGCTCGGAAACAGGCCCTGGTAGGCCAGGTTGTGCACCGTGAACACGGTGGCCACCGTGGCCGGTGGATGCGCCGCGAGATAGGCACAGCTCATCGCCGCGTGCCAGTCGTGGGCGTGCAATACCTGGGGCATCCAGGCGGGGTCGAGTTCGCCCGAAGCCAGGTGCGCGCCGACCCAGCCGAGCAGCGCGAAACGCTGGGCGTTGTCGGGCCATTCGCTGCCGTCGCTGGCCTGATACGGGCTGCCGGGCCGCCGGTACAGGTGCGGCGCATCGACCACATAGGCCGGCACCTTGCTGTAGGGCATGCGGCCCAGCCGCAACGTGACCCGGGCGGCGCCGAAACACGGCCCGATCTCGAACACGACCTTCTGGTGCGACACCGCATCCACGATCGCCGGCAGGCCGGGCAGCAGCAGGCGCGCGTCGGCGCCCTGCCCGATCAGAGCCTGCGGCAATGCGCCGAGCACATCGGCCAGGCCACCGGTCTTGACGAGCGGAAAGATCTCGGCTGCGACATGCAGGACCCTCATGCTTGCGCGACCTTGTCGAGCATCTCGCGCGTGACCAGCGTGATGCCGTGCTCCGAACGGTGGAAGCGCTGCGCGTCGAGCGCCTCGTCTTCACCGATCACCATGCCGTCGGGGATCTCGCAGCCGCGGTCGATCACGGTGCGCGTCAGCCGCGCGTGGCGGCCGACCTGCACGCCGGGCAGCAGCACCGACCAGCTGACGGTGGAGTACGAGTGCACGCGCACGCTCGAGAACAGCACCGAACGGTGGACGTTGCCCGACACGATGCAGCCGCCCGAGACCACCGACTCGATCGCCACGCCGCGCCGGTCGTCGGTGTTGTGCACGAACTTGGCCGGCGGCAGTTGCGCCTGGTACGTCCAGATCGGCCAGCGGGTGTCGTACAGGTTGAGCAGCGGGTCGGTGGCGGTCAGGTCGATGTTGGCGTCCCAGTAGGCGTCGATGGTGCCGACATCGCGCCAGTAGGGCTCCTCGTTGTGACGCGTGCCCACCGCGCTCAGCGAAAACGGATGCGCCGCCGCGTTGCCATTGCGCACCGCGCGCGGGATGATGTCCTTGCCGAAGTCGTGGCTCGAATCGGGGTCGTTGATGTCGCGCTCGAGTTCGCGATACAAAAAGCGCGCGTTGAAGATGTAGATGCCCATGCTCGCCAGCGAGCGGCTCGGGTCGCCGGGCATGGCCGGCGGGTCGGCCGGCTTCTCGACGAAATCGGTGATGGTGTGGTCGGCGTCGACCGCCATCACGCCGAAGGCGCTCGCCTCGCTGCGCGGCACGGCGATGCAGCCCACCGTGCAGTCGCGGCCCTTGGCCACATGGTCGGCAAGCATCAGCGCGTAGTTCATCTTGTAGATGTGGTCGCCGGCGAGCACGACGATGTAGTCGGCACCGTAGCTCGCCAGGATGTCCTGATTCTGGTAGACCGCGTCGGCGGTGCCGCGGTACCAGCTCTCGTCGTCGGTGCGTTGCTGGGCCGGCAGCAGGTCGACGAACTCGTTCATCTCGCTCTTCAGAAACCCCCAGCCTCGCTGCACGTGGCGCAGCAGGCTGTGGCTCTTGTACTGCGTGATCACGCCGATGCGGCGGATGCCGGAGTT
>JAGWTP010000076.1 GCA_028868895.1 Burkholderiales bacterium | reverse complement strand
CCACCAGCGGCGCCGCCATCGAGCGGATCAGCTTCGCGTTCGGGCCGAGCCAGGCTTGCATCTGCTGCAGCATCGGGTTCATGTCGTTCGGGAACTCCGGTAACGGGGTGGCAAGACGCACCGGCAGGTGCTGCGCCATTGTTCCGGGCGCAGGCGAAAACTTGAGGCGGATAAGCGGGGTGAACGGCCGCCATTTCGGGGCCCCGGGACGGGCGCGGGCGCGGCCCCGGACTGCCGCTTCGCCGCGGCAGCAGCGACGCGGCGCGCGAGACTTGTGCAGAGCGCCCTGTGATTGGGCACTGAATCGAAGAAGTTTGCGTGCCCGCTTCAGCCTCGCACAATCTCGCGCTACCGACCCTCAGCCGTCATTCCCCACCACGCTCCGTTCCACGCCAAAGCAGAAGTTGAATCCGCGACGATGCGCCTCATGACACGTATGGCGATACAAGGTGCCGATCGACATCATGAACGGCAGTCCTCTTCCGCATCAATGCATTGTTCTGGCCATCGGTCGGTGGCCCATGTCGCGCGACCTCAGTCCAGAGTCCCGAACTGCTTCGCGATCATTGGCTGACTCGTTTTCCCCCATTCAGCTTGGATCGACAGAGCGCCTCGTTGGCGCGCGCAATCCAGGCTTCGAGGTGGTCATCGCCATGCAACGTGGCGACGCGTGCCGCGATGGTCATCCGCACCATCACCTGTTGCGTTCGGCGGTCTCGAATCTCCATCGTGTTGGCGTGCCGGCGCACCACGTCTGCCGGCTGCACGGCTTCACCGACCGAGGTGCCCGAAAGCAGTACTGCTACCTGCTCGCCGACAAAGCGAGCGACGCGGCGTTCTCGGTCGAGCACACCGCGGCGCAGCAGATTCGCCAACCCGCGGATGACCGGATCGCCAATGACGTTCCCATACTTGTCATAGACTCCCTTGAAATGAACAATGTCGATCATCACCGGCGGTGTGACTGGCCATCCCACCGAACCGCAGCCGAGGCCTGCGTCGCGCCACTCATCGTAACGGCGGGCTCGAGGACATCTGCGTCCCCGAACGCCCAGCGACGCATCAGCAGCGCCGGAATGCGTTCCGCCACCACCGGGCGACTGAAGTAGTACCCCTGCAGGCCATCGCAGGCCATGGCCTTCAAGGCTCGGGCTTGCTCGAGCGTCTCCACACCTTCCGCGGTCACCCGCATGCCGAGACTGCCCGCCATGGCCAGCACGGCTCGGACGATGGCTTCGCTCTCGCCACCGTCGAGCAGATCTGTGACGAAGCACTTGTCGATCTTGATGTTGCCGATCGGCATGCGCGTCAGGTAGGCAAGCGAAGAGAAGCCGGTGCCGAAGTCGTCGAGTGCAATGTTGATGCCGTGATTACGCAATGCCTGGAGCGCCGAGCGCGTGGCTGCGGTGTTCTCCATCAAGGCGCCTTCCGTGACCTCCAACTCCAGGAGCGCTGGCGCCAGGCCGCTCTCTGCCAGCGCGCCCGCCACGAGCTTGGGCAGGTCCGGGTTGTTGAACTGAAGAGGCGACAGATTGACCGCGATCTTCAATGGCGAGCCGCCAAGATTCCAACGCACCGCATCGGAACACGCCGTGCGCAACACCCATTGGCCGATGCGCTCGATCAGCCCGTTCTGTTCCGCCAGTGGAATGAATTCCAAAGGCGACACCAGGCCCCGCGTCGGATGGGCCCAGCGGATCAGCGCTTCAATCGTGCAGATGCGGCCCGAGGTGGTGTCGACCTGGGGCTGATAAACCAGGTGGAATTCCTCGCGCTCCAGTGCCGAGCGCAGGCTGGCGTCGAGATCCATGCGATCGAGCACCACCTTCGTCAGCGATGCGCTGTAAAGCTTTGCATTGTCTCGACCGGAGTTCTTCGCGTGGTACATCGCCGTATCGGCGTGCTTGAGCAGCGTTGCAGCGTTACCGCCGTCATGCGGGTAGAGCGCGATCCCGATGCTGGTCGTCAGGGTCACCTCACGATCCTCGAGGACGAATGGCCTGCGCATCAATGCACCGATCCGGCTGGCGACGGCCGCGGCTTCCTCGGGACCCTCGATGTCCAGCACCAGGGCCGTGAACTCGTCCCCGCCCAAACGGGCGAGGTCGACCTCGTCGACTCGGCCTTCGTCGCCAAGTAGCGTCGGGCGTGACAGGATGTCCGAGGGTCGCAGGCCATCCCGCAGGCGCTCGGCGGCCCATTGAAGGATCAGGTCGCCAGCGGCATGGCCCATGGAATCGTTGATGTTCTTGAAGCCATCAAGATCCATGAATAGGACGGCCAGTTTTTCGCCCCGCTTCTCGGCGCGCCTGACTTCGCGGTCGACACGTTCGAGAAACGAGAGCCGGTTGGGCAGACCGGTCAGGCTGTCGAAATAAGCCAGACGGGCGATTCCAGCCTCGGCCACCTTGCGTTCGGTGACATCACGCGACAGGACGATGAATCGTGGCTTTTCTCCGGCAGGTACGGCCTTGGTCGACACCGACAGTTCAAACCAGGTGCTGCCCTGCTTGAGTGGTAGCTCGAACTGCGCCCCACTCGAAGAGCCGCGTTCGTGGGCCGACCTCAGCGCCGCCATGCAGACCTCGGCTGCCGCGGGCGGCAGGATGTCGGCGACCGTCTTGCCGAGGAAATCGTCGGCAGGGGCGGCGAGCAGACCGGTGTCCGGTGCGCGGTAGTCGATGTAGCGGCCGTCGATATCCACTTCGAACAGCAGGTCCGGGATGGCGTTCAGGATTGCCGCGTTGCGTGCCTCTGCGGCACGCAGGTCGAGCAGGGCCTGCAGGCCTCGAAACAGGTATCGCACCCGGTGGCCTAGCAAGGGCCAGTTGACCGGCTTGGAGATGAAATCGGTGGCGCCATGCATATAGGCGGTCTCAACCGAAGTCACGTCGTCCATGCCGGTCACCATGACGATCGGCAGCAAGGGTCCGGCCTCGGAGCGCAGGATGGCGCACACTTCGTGGCCGCTGAGGTCGGGCATGTCCACGTCGAGCATGACCAGGTCGCAGGGTTCGGCCCGAAACTGTTTCAATGCGTCCTCGCCGCCCTCGGCCATGCGGACGTCGAATCCAACCTTCCGAAGGGCCGCACGCATGACCAGACGTGCATCGGCATCATCGTCGACGATCAGGATCGTGCGTCGCCGGTCGGTCACGCAACCTCCAGAAGCAGTTCACGCAGTTGCAGCAGCGCGCGCTGCTGTTCGTGCCGAGTCCTCTCGATCAGGCCGCGCGCTTCGTCGATTCGGCCCTCGCGCCCGAACTTCTCAAGCTGGCGATAACAGGCGGCCAATGCCTCCGCGCCAAGGTTGGCTGCGCTGGACTTCAGCGAGTGGGCCGCTTGCGCCAAGGCTTTCGCGTTGCCTTCGGCCGCAGCAGCGGCCACCCGGGCGAGGTTGTCGTTGGCCGACTTCAGGAACGAGGTCACCAACTGCGTGACCAATTCCACGCTGCCGGCGTCGTCAAGTTCACGAAGGGTATCAATGGCCGCCATGTTGATGGCCGATGACGCTTGAGTGGCCTGCGCCATGGACAGCCGCGGGGCCGACGAGTGTGCAGGTGCCGACTGCGCCGCCGGGACCTCGCAGGCGCTGTGGAGCCAGTCTGCCAACGTGGCATGCAGCGCCGCCAGCGTATAGGGCTTGGCCAGGAAGCCGTTCATGCCCGCGTCCAGGCAGATCTGGTCGTCGCCCTGCATGGCGTTGGCGGTCAGCGCGACGATCGGCAGCGTCGCGCCGCGGCCGTCCGGCAGGGCCCTGATCGCGGCGGTGGCCTCGTACCCGTCCATCACAGGCATCTGGCAATCCATCAGCACCAGGTCGAAGTCAGTTTCGCGAACCCGATCGACGGCCTGGGCGCCATCGCCGGCCACTTGGTATTGCAGTCCGAGTTTGTTGAGCATCGCCTTGGCCACACCCTGGTTGATCGGGTTGTCCTCCACCAGCAGAACCTGGCCTTGCAACCTGCTCACCGGCGTTTCGGGCGTCGGGCGCGCCGGAGATTCGACGCACACTGGCGCCAGCACGCCCGTCACTGCACGCTGCAGGTCGGCGCGCCGGATCGGCTTGTTCAGATACCGCAGGATGCCCGCCTGTGCGCGCGTCTGCTGGTCGGCGCCGGCATAGGTGGAACTCAGCATCATGAGCCGCGTGTGGGTCAGCGCGGGTTGCGTCTGGATTTCCTGGGCAAGTTCGAGGCCGTCCATGCCGGGCATGTGCATATCGAGCACGGCCAGATCGAACGGGACGCCCTCGCGCGCGGCCTCGGTCATCGCCACCAGCGCCTGCGGGCCGCCTTCGACACAGTGCACGCGCATTCTCCAGCCTTGCAACTGCTGCAGCAGGATGTCGCGGTTGGTCTGGTTGTCGTCCACGACGAGCACGCGCACACCGGCCAGCGCAACCGGCGTCAAGGGCTGAGTGATAGTCGAGCGCGCCACCGGCAGGCGCAGGTCGACGATGAACTTCGACCCTTTGCCTGGTGCGCTTTCGACGCGAATGCTGCCGCCCATCAGGGTCAGCAGGCGCCGGCAGATCGCCAGGCCGAGACCGGTGCCGCCGTAGCGCCTGGTTGTCGAACCATCGGCCTGTGAGAAATGCTCGAAGATCTTCTCGGCCGCTTCGGGCGCGATGCCGATGCCGGTGTCTTCGACGCTGACCCGGACATCGGCGTCGGTGGCCGTCTGTTTCAGCAGCGTCACGCGGACCACCACCTCGCCGACCTCGGTGAACTTGATGGCATTGCCAACAAGGTTCGAGACTACCTGGCGCAGCCGGAACGGGTCGCCGCGCAGCAGCAATGGCGCGTCGTGAGGAATGAACTGCACGGCCAGTTCGAGGCCCTTGGATTCCGCGGGCTGGGCGAACATCGCCAGAGCCTCTTCCACCGCGTCGACGAGGCTGAAATCCACAACCTCCAGTTCCAGGTGCCCGGACTCGATCTTGGAGAAGTCCAGGATGTCGTTGATGACACCCAAGAGGTGGCGGCCCGAGCTCTGCACCGCTTCGGCCCAGACGCGCTGGGCAGGCTGCAATTCGCTGTCGATGAGCAGCTCGTTCATGCCCAGCACGCCGTTCATCGGTGTGCGGATCTCGTGGCTCATGGTGGCCAGGAACTCGCTCTTGGCCCGGCTGGCGGCCTCGGCGATCTCCTTGGCACGCTGCAGCTGTTCGGTACGCGCAGCCACCTCTTCTTCCAGATGGTCGCGGTGGGCCGACAGGCGCGAATCGCGCTCGTGGATCTGTTCCAGCATCACATTGAATCCGCTGCCCAGGGTGTCGAGTTCGGTGATGCGACTACCTTGCGCGCGCACACTGAAGTCGCCACCGTCGGATACGTGCGCCATCAGATCATTCAAGCTCGCGAGCGGGCGCAGCACGGTCGCGTTCAGGCGTTGCAGGAGGATCCGGCTCGCGATCAGGGCCAGCAGTGCCGCGAACGCAGTCGCCGCGAATTGCCAGGCGGTTTGCCGGTACAGACCGGCCAGACCGACCTTCAGCACCAACTGGCCATTGACGCCGGGCGCAGCGGTCACGGGCTGGCTGACCACCAGGAAAGTCGGCTGAAGCAGCAGTTGGCCCGCGACGCCACTGGACGTGGTTGGCGGCACGTCACCGTCGCGCCGATAGCTGGCGAACAGCCGGCCGCCCTCGTCGAAGAGTGCGGCGAACCGGATATCGGGCGCATTGCGCAAAGACCGCAGCAACTCGTTGGCCGCCTTGGCGTCGCCGAAGGCCAGCGCCGCCGCAGCGTTCTCGGACAGCACGCGGGCCTGTACGCGACTGGTGTTGGCGAGGGTCAACAAGCCCAGGCTGAAGCTGCTGACGACAACTACCAGCGCCACAATGCCAACCGCCGCGCTCAGTGCGATGCGGTTGATGCGACGCAACAGCAGGCCCAGCGAAATGCTCGGCTTCATTGCTGAACCTCGGTGGCCAGGCGCAGCAATTTCGAACTCAGCTGGAGTCTGGCGCCGCGCGCGGCCAGCAAATTGGCATCGAAGGTGACTTTGCCTTGCGAGATGTTCATGTTCAGCATCACGCCACGGCGCATCGCGCCTGGGCTGTCGGCCACGGTCAGCACCGGCTGACCGCGCACACCCTCGAGCAGATGCGGCAGGCTGTTGATCACGGATGACGCGATGAACACCACTTGGCAGTCCTTGAGCGAATCGCCGGCGACCTTGCGCGCTAGCGCGATGGTGCGGCCGGCGACGACCTTGCCCTGCAGCCCGTCGATCTCCTTGCCGAACGGATCGGCGCCCTGGATGCACAGGTTCAGCGTGCTGCCGGTCTCGGCGGGCCACTCGGTGTAAGCGATGAAGTTATAAATGAAGGCGGCCTTGAGTCGGTATTCTGGCAATTCGTCTGCGCGCGCACTGGCCCCGAACAACATCAGGCTCGCCACGGTCATGGCCCACAGCAGCAGCCGCGCGGCTCGATTCACGACACCCTCCGAGCGATATCCGCACAAGGCGTCGAAAGTCGGAATTCAACCGAGGCGCCAGCGGCTCGCCGCGGCGAGATTTGCATCTGCAACAATTGCTCGAACGGCAACCGCAACAAGCTCGCTAGGGTGAACGGGTAAGCCGTGTTGGGAATCGCCAGCGCGAGTGCCAGCAAACCCGGGATCGCACGGCGACACCACCCACAGCGCGCGTCGGGCCAAGCAACCAAGCGGCACAAGCGCTTCATAGTGGCTCAAAAACTGTAGCTGAGCTTGACGCGCAGGCTGCGGCCGTCTTGCTGGAGCGCGTTCTGCCAGTTGGTGTCGGCGCCTGGCTGCGCATAGTGCTTGTCCAACAAGTTGTAGACGGCCAGCGACAATTCCAGCCCCTTGGCCAGGTCCCCCGTGGTCAGGTTCAGGTTCGAAAGCGCATACCCGCCCAGCTTGGTGCCATCCAAGGTCAGGCGTTTGCTGTCGTAGCGCAGTTCGTAGCCGGCCCGCAAGCCGGCCACTGGCAACGGAGCGGACACGTTGAGCTTGCCCAGCACGGCGGGCGAGTTGAGAAGCTCGGTACCGTTCTCGTAAGCCAGGCGCTGCAAGGACACGCTGCCGCGCATGCGCGCGCCGGAGGACCATGTCTTGTCCGCCGACAACTCCAGCCCGCGTGCCTTGACGGGAGTGCCCGACTGGTACTGCGACAAGCCACTGACCGGGTCGGTGCCCAAGGTGACAAGGTCGCGCATCTTCCACTGATAGACCGAGCCGCGCAGGGTCAGATCAGGACCGAAGCGATGATCGACTACCAGCTCCAGCGTGTCGATGGTTTCGCCGTTGAGTGCCGGGTTCGCGACTTGCGTGAGCCCATCGCTGTAGTCGCGTTCGTAGACATTTGGGGCGCGGTGTGCGCGGCCGTACAGTGCCTTGAGCACAGTCGCAGGCGTAGCTTGCCAGATCAGCGCAGCGCGTGGGCTCGTCTTGCTGCCCGTCGCATCGTCGCGGTCTACGCGCAGGCCCAGGGTCGCGGTCAACGAGTCGACGATACGCCATTCGTCCTGCGTATAGAGGCCGACACGGTATCCAGCCTTTGGAAGGTTGATGTTGTTGACTGGATTGGCGAGATCCTGAATTAACTGGTCTTGCCGGGTATTGTCTTGGTATTCGAGTCCCAGCATCAGCTTGTGTCCTGCCACCGCGGTCGACAGCAGACGCAGTTCGGCCCCTCGCCACTCGCCCATCGCGGGGAACGCGAATGGCGTTCCATAGCTGAGGATGCTGGTGTAGTGCTCCGAGCCCATGAACAGGCGTCCCAGCACCTGCAGCGCGTCGCCGGCAAGACTGGCCTGGTATTGCAGTTGCGCCAGATCGTGGACGTCGCCCTGATACTGCCCCGGCACCAGCGGGTCGGACAGGTACGCGCCCGTGGGGTCGTATTTGCGGTGGTCACCATGCACGAAGTCGAACGACCAGCCACCGCCCCCGGCGCGCGCATAGAACTGCCGATTGCGCTCACCGTCCAAGCCGTTGGCGACGCCCGATACGCCCGATGCGCCGTAGTCGAAGAACAGGTTTTGCCCGCTGGCACGCATGCCGGACGCAGAAAGCAGCAGGTCCACACCGCTGTCAAGCCGCTTTCCCCAACTCATGCGTCCTTCACGCAACGCCTGCGGGCGCTGCCAGGCAGTGGCCAGTTCCGTCCCATCGACGTCGCTGCCGCTGCGTGTGATCACGTTGACCACGCCGAACATGGCGTTCTGACCATAGACCGCACCACCCGGGCCGGGGATGAATTCGATGCGCTCGATCAGGTCCAGGTCGAGCGGAAAGTCGGCGCCACTGGCCCCCGTGTCGTACACCGGGTCGTTGAGGCGATTGCCGTTGATCGTGACCAACGTGCGCGAGTTGTAGTCTCCCGGCAGTCCGAAACCGCGCATGCCGAGATAGCCGTACTGTCGGTCGTAGGTGGTATGGACGCCGGGCAGGCTCGCAAGCGCGTCGCCCAGCGTGCGCCAACCGAAAGCCTTGATCTCCTGCCGGGTGATGATGCTCACCGCGGCGGCCACCTCGCTTTGCTTCTGCTCGTACTTGGTCGCACCAATCACAGAGACATCCAACAACTGTTCCAGGCTCAGCGAGGTCGGGTCGGTGGTCTGCGCAGCGTAGGCGGGGTAGACGGCCGCGAGCGCCGCGCAAAGCAGCAGCGGTCGCAGCAAGCGCTCGTTGGGTCGCAAGACGTCCCCGTTTGGGCTGGAACAGCGTTGCCGGTTCATGTTGCTTTCGCGAAGTTTGTGGTGCCATGCCCGTCAGGTTGGCGGCGGTTGCTGGCAGGCGCCAACGCTCGAGACGTTCCTCGTTATCGACCGATCCGGAATGCACTTGAAATGAACCAAGGAATTGGTGGTCCCCCCTGCGAGTCGGGCGCCCTGCGCCAAGGTATGTGAATCTCGGGCCCGAATCGGCGAGTTCTCATGATCCTGTGCGGTTTGTCCGCGACGGATTGCGCGTGGCGGCCGACTATCGCGCGCTACGGAGTCCTGCTGAACCACCGGGACAACGGCGCGGCGGTGTGTCGAGCAGCGAAGAGCTGCTGACTGAATGACCGCTCAACCCTTGTCGAATGGCCGCTATCTGGAAGACCATGTGGCGCCTCTTGGCCGTAAACGTCTGTTCGACTTGACGGCAGAAGGCGACGCCTGCCGTACTGAAGAAGCGGCACTCTCCGCTCGCTCCCAACCTGAGAGCGCGCGCCCTCGACCGCCCCGTCAGTCGAAGATCTCCATGTCCGGCACCGGCCTGTGGAGCGGGTCGAGCTCTTCCGGCACGTTCAGCTCGGGCAGCGCGTTGGGCATCGCGACCTGGCCGGCGAGGGCCGCGCGCAGCTGGTAGACGTAAGCCAGCACCTGCGCCACCGCGGCGAACAGCGCGGCCGGGATCTCGCGGTCGAGTTCGGCGTGGGCGTACAGCGCGCGGGCGAGCGCCGGCGCCTGCAGCACGGGCACCTTCGAGTCGGTCGCCAGATCGCGAATCGCCATCGCGAGCAGGTCGGCGCCCTTCGCGATCACGCGCGGCGCGCCCATCTTCTTGTCGTCGTACTTCAGCGCGACCGCGTAGTGCGTCGGGTTCATCACGACCAGGTCGGCGGTGGGCACGGCGGCCATCATTCGGCGCTTGGTCATCTCGCGCATGCGGGCGCGCACCTTGGCCTTGATCTCCTGGTTGCCTTCGAGCTCCTTGTTTTCCTGCTTGATCTCCTGGTGGCTCATCTTCAGCCGCTGGGCGTGGTGGTGGCGCTGCAGCGGCACGTCGATCCCGGCGAACGCGGCGAGCGCCAGCAGCAACAGGCTCAGGCCACCGAGCATGGCGTTGGCGCCGTGGCGGATCGCGGCGGGCAAGGGCAGCGCGAGCACGCCGGAAAAGTCCTCGACATGGGCCTTCAGGTACAGCGCGCCGATGGTGCCCAGGATCAGCGCGAGCGCGCTGGCCTTGAGTGCGTCGATCAGCTTGTCCTTGGAGATCAGCCCCGGCAGCCCGGTGAGCGGGTTGAGCTTGCCGAAGTTCGGCACCAGCGGCTTGAGCGTCCAGTTCCAGCCGCCCATCGCGACGCCGCCGGCCAGCGCGGTGGCCACCATCACGGCACCGAACGGCACCAGCACCCACAGCAGGCGGATCGTCAGCTCCAGCAGCCGCTCGCCCATGAACCCGGTGTTCAGGATCGCGCCTCGGTCGAACTGCAGGCCCTGCATCAGTGTGTGCTGGAGCCAGTCGGACAGCGCCGGGGCCAGGGCCACGAGCAGCGCGCCGCAGGTGGCGATGGCGACGAAGTGGCCCAGATCCCGCGAGCGTGCGATCTGGCCGTCTTCGCGCGCTTTCTTCAGCTTGCGTTGCGAGGCGGGCAGGTTGCGGTCTTGGGAGCTTTGTTCGGCCATGGGCAGGCGCCGGTTCGTGGCGCCGTGCCATTGTTCCGGGGCAGGCCCGCAACCTGAGCCGGATAAGCGGGGTGATGCGCCCGTTGTTCCGGGCCGGTGGCGCCGGGCACCCCGCCGGCTGCGCTCAAGTTCGCCCCGCAACGGTCGAAAACGCCCTTGAACGACACAGGCCGCCACGCACCCGAGAACGTCAATGAGCAACCCCACCGACCTGAAGTTCCTGATCGTCGACGACTTCTCGACCATGCGGCGCATCGTGCGCGGCCTGCTCAAGGAGATGGGCTGCACCAACGCCGACGAGGCCGAGGACGGCGTCGTGGCGCTGAAGATGCTGCGCGCGCAGAAGTTCGACTTCGTCGTCTCCGACATCAACATGCCCAACATGAGTGGCTTCGAACTGCTCAAGGCGATCAAGTCCGACGACACGCTCAAGCACCTGCCGGTGCTGATGGTCACCGCCGAGGCGCGCAAGGAAGACATCGTGCTGGCGGCACAAAGTGGCGCGGCCGGCTACATCGTCAAGCCGTTCAGCAAGGCGACGCTGGAAGACAAGGTGAACAAGATCCTGCAGAAGCTCAACGCCACCGTGTGAACGCAGTCGAAGGCAACAACAACATGACGACGACCCAACCGGCCGCTCCGGCCCCATCGAAGGCCGGCGCCGCCTCGCCTGAGGTGTACCACCAGCTCGGCCTGATCACACGCCAGTTGCACGACACGCTGACCCAGCTGGGCGTGATGCCGCGCCTGCAGTACGCCGCGCACAGCCTGCCCGATGCACGCAGCCGGCTGAGCTACATCGCCGCGAAAACCGGCGAAGCTGCCGACAAGGTGCTGAACTCGGTCGACCAGGCCAAGCGCGAGCACACCCAGATCGCCAGCGCGACGCGGCGGCTGGCGCAGGCCATCACCGCCGACCCGGTGCGCGCGGTGGCGTCGGGGGCGGTCATGAACTTCGTCGGCGACGTCGAGGCCGCCACCGCGCGCATCGATGCGCACCTGACCGACATCATGCTGGCGCAGGACTTCCACGACCTGACCGGCCAGGTGGTGGCCAAGGTGGTCGCGCTGGCCGGCGAGCTCGAAGACAGCCTCGTCAAGTTGCTGCTGCAGGCCGCACCACCGCCCGAACAGGCGAGGTTGTCGGAGTGGAGCGGCCTGAGCGGCCCGGTCGTCGCCCTTGAGGGCCGCAACGACGTGGTCGCCAACCAGGGCGAGGTTGACGAGTTGCTCGCCAGCCTGGGGTTTTGAGCGCGCTGCGGGCTCCCCGCAGCGACGGCGACGTGCCGGCGCCGCCGTCGACCTCGGCGCCCGCAATCGCCTTCGCCGCGGCGGACTTCGAGCGCGTGCGCCGGCTCATCCACCGCAAGGCGGGCATCAGCCTGCACGCGGGCAAACAGGCGATGGTCTACAGCCGGCTGTCGCGCCGGCTGCGCGAACTTGGCCAAACCTCGTTCGGCGCCTATCTGAACTGGCTGGAGCAGGCCCACGGCGCAGCGGCCGATCAGGAATGGCAGGAGTTCGTCAACTGCCTGACCACCAACCTGACCTCGTTCTTCCGCGAGGAGCACCATTTTCCGCTGCTTGCCCAGGCGCTGGCGCAACGCCAGCGGCGCGGGCTGCGCATCTGGTGCAATGCCGCCTCCACCGGCGAGGAGCCGTACTCGATCGCGATGACGGCGGTCGAGACGCTGGGCGACACCGCCGACGTGCGCATCGTGTGCAGCGACATCGACACCCGCGTGCTCGAGATCGCGGCGCGCGGTGTCTATGCCGCCGATGCGCGCGGCATGAGCCCCGAGCGCTTGCGCCGCCATTTCCTGCGCGGTACCGGCGCCAACCAGGGCCACATCCGTGTCAAGCCCGAACTGCGGCGGCTGGTCGAATTCCGGCCCTTCAACCTGATGGACGCGCGCTGGTCGCTGGGCGAGCCGTTCGACATCGTGTTCTGCCGCAACGTGATGATCTACTTCGATGCACCCACCCAGCGCGGCGTGCTCGAACGCCTGCACGGCGCGATGGTTCCCGGCGGGCTGCTGTTCGCCGGCCACTCGGAGAACTTCACCGAGTCCAAGCACCTGTTCCGGCTGCGCAGCCACACCGTGTACGAACGCGTCTGACGTTCGCAGGCCCACGATGTCCACGCTCGCCCCACCCGGTACTGCGCCCGGCGCCGCCGCGCCGACGCGCCTGGAGCGCCTCAAGGCCGAGCCGCGCCGGCCCGGCGAGGCCTCGTTCTTCTGGTACGAGACCCAGTTTCAGTGCGAGGCGGTGAAGGTGCTGCCGGGCGAATATTTCGTCCACACCGAAGACCTGCTGATCATGACGACGCTGGGCTCGTGCATCGCCGCCTGCCTGTGGGATGCCCGCGCCCGCGTCGGCGGCCTGAACCACTTCATGCTGCCCGAGGGCAGCGGCGACAGCGGCCGCTACGGCGCCTACGCGATGGAGCTCTTGATCAACGAGCTGCTCAAGCGCGGCGCGGCGCGCGGCTCGCTGGAGGCCAAGGTCTTCGGCGGCGGCCGGGTCATCCAGGGCATGGACAGCCTGAACGTCGGCGAGCGCAACACGCGCTTCGTGCTCGATTACCTGAAAGCCGAGCACATTCCGGTGGTCAGCAAGGACGTGCTCGACGTCCATCCGCGCAAGGTCTGCTTTCTGCCGGCCAGCGGCAAGGCGATGGTCAAGCGGCTGGCCAGCACCCACGTCAGCGAGATGGTGGCGCTGGAGCGCGCCGCGGCACGGCAGGTTGCGCCGGCGCGTGCCGGCGCCGGCTCGGTCGACCTGTTCTGAGGCGGGCCACAGCAGCCAGCAGCAACAAGAAGACGAACATGGTCAAGACACGCGTGGTGGTGGTGGACGATTCGGCCCTGGTGCGCAGCCTGCTCGCCGAGATCATCAACCGGCAGCCCGACATGCAGTGCGTCGGCGTGGCGGCCGACCCGCTGGTGGCGCGCGAGATGATCCGCACGCTCAACCCCGACGTGATCACGCTCGATGTGGAGATGCCGCGCATGGACGGCATCGACTTCCTCGCCAAGCTGATGCGGCTGCGGCCGATGCCGGTCGTGATGGTCTCCACGCTGACCGAGCGTGGCGCCGATGTGACCCTGCGCGCGCTCGAACTCGGCGCGATCGATTTCGTCGCCAAGCCCAAGATCGGCGTGGCCGACGGCTTGCGCCTGCTGGCCGAAGACATCACCGAGAAGGTGCGCATCGCGGCGCAGGCGAAGATGCGCAGGCCGGTTGAGGGCAACCGTGCAGCCGGCACGCTGCCGGCCGCGGCACGGCCGGCCGCACCGGCGCCGACCGCGCTGGGCCGGCTGTCGACAGAGAAGGTCGTCTTCATCGGCGCCTCCACCGGCGGCACCGAGGCCACCAAGGAGGTGCTGATGGCCCTGCCCGCCGACGCGCCCGCGGTGATGATCACCCAGCACATGCCGCCGGGTTTCACGCGCAGCTACGCCGCGCGTCTGGACGGCCTGTGCCGCATCAGCGTGCAGGAGGCCAGCGACGGCGAGCGCGTGTTGCCGGGTCATGCCTACATCGCACCGGGCGGTCTGCACCTGAGCGTGGAGCGCTCCGGCGCCAACTACGTCGCCAGGGTGCGCGACGGCGATCCGGTAAACCGCCACAAGCCGTCGGTCGAGGTGCTGTTCCTGTCGGCGGCGCGCACCGTCGGCCCGAACGCGCTGGGCGTGATGCTCACCGGCATGGGCGCCGACGGCGCCCGCGCGATGAAGGCGATGCGCGACGCCGGCAGCTGGAACCTGGCGCAAGACGAAGCGAGCTGCGTCGTCTTCGGCATGCCCAAAGAGGCCATCGCCGCCGGCGCGGCGCACGAGGTGTTGCCGCTCGGCGCGATCGCGCCACGCCTGCTGGAGCGACTGCGCGGCACCGCGGGCGCCTCGACGAACCGGCTGTGAAAGGAAGCGAGCCATGAACGAATTCGCCCAAGCTCCCGGCGCCCGCCTGCCTTTGGTGGTGGCCGCCGACCTGCAGGACCACCTGCTGACGGTGGCGAGCGACCTCGAGCGGCTGCAGACGCTGCTCGACGACAGCCACCACACGCTGCAGGCCGGCTTCTTCGGCGCGCTGCAGCTGCTGCAGGAACTGCGCGACGCCGGCCAGCTCGACGCCGCCCCGGTGGTCCGCGTGCGCGAGCACCTGGGCTGCGCGGTGAAGGCGCTGCAGTTCCAGGACATGGCCTCGCAGCTCATCGCACACACCAGCCGGCGCCTGCACAACTGCGCCGACCGGCTCGCGCGCGACGCGTTCGCCGACGACGAAGACGGCGAGGCGGTGGTCACCGAGGCGCCGCTGCGCCCCAACCCCGTGACGCAGTCCGAGATGGACACCGGTTTCATCGAACTCTTCTAAAGCCTGCCCGCCATCACCCGATATCCCGCCGAGACCTACGGAGCCCCGCATGCATTCCATCCTCGCCGTCGACGATTCCGCTTCAATGCGCCAGATGGTGTCGTTCACGCTGAAGAACGCCGGCTACGACGTGGTCGAGGCCATCGATGGCGAAGACGCCTTCGACAAGGCCCGCGTGCGCGACTTCGACCTGGTGCTGACCGACCAGAACATGCCGCGCCTGGACGGCATCGGCCTGACCCGGCGGCTGCGCGAACACCCGAAGTTCAAGGCCACGCCGATCCTGATCCTGACCACCGAGTCGAGCGACCAGATGAAGCAGGCCGGCCGCGCTGCCGGCGCCACCGGCTGGCTGGTCAAGCCCTTCGATCCGGCCAAGCTGATCGAAGTGATCCGCAAGGTCGTGCGCTGAGAGCCCGAGCCGAGCCCGACCCCCACTCGACAAGAACGACAAGCCGACCATGGCCGACACCACCGCATCGAACACCAGCGCCGGCGCCGGCATCGACCTGAGCCAGTTCTACCAGGTCTTCTTCGAGGAGGCCGGCGAGAACCTCGACCGCCTGGAGCAACTGCTGCTCGAGATCGACATCCAGACCGCCGACGACGAGACCTTGAACTCGATCTTCCGCTGTGCCCATTCGGTCAAGGGCGGCGCGGCCACGTTCGGATTCGCCGACGTGGCCGAACTCACGCACGAGATGGAAACGCTGCTCGACAAGCTGCGCCGACACGAGCTCGCGCCCACTGCGCCGATGGTCGATGTGCTGCTGCAGGCCGGCGACGCGCTGCGCGCGCAACTGGCGCGCCACCAGCACGGCGGCGAAGGCGAGGCGGCCGACACCGAGCCGCTGGTTGCGGGCCTGCGCGCGCTGGCGGCGGGCGGCATCGCGCCCGCGGCAGTGGCGCCATCGGCCGCAGCGCCCACGCTCGCCCCCGCCGAACCGGCGCTGCCCGCAGGACAGCGCACGCTCGAACTCACGGTCGGGCCGTTGGCCGCACCGGAGCATGCCGACAACCTGGTCGAGCTGTTCGGCGAGATCGTCGACCTGGGCACCATCGAGGCGCTCGACGCCGGCCAGCCGGCCGACGGCATGCGCCGCTTCAAGATCGTCACCCAGAGCAGCGACGCCGATCTGCTCGACCTGTTCACCTTCCACGTCGCGCGCGAGCATGTGAAGCTCGCCCCGCTGGGGCCCGGCTACGGTTTCCATGCCGGTGCGCCGGGTGCGCCGCCGCAGGTGGTCGCCGACCCGGGCTTCGGCTTCTTCGACGATGCGCCCGGCGCGCCGGTGGCGTCGGCCGTCGCCGCGCCGGCACCGGCCAAGGCGAATGCCCGGGCCGCGGCACCGCCCGCCACCGCCGAGGCTTCGACGTTGCGCGTCTCGGTCGAGAAGGTCGACCAGCTCATCAACCTGGTCGGCGAGCTCGTCATCACGCAGGCGATGCTGGCGCAAAACAGCGCCAAGATGGACCCGGCGCTGTACCAGCAACTCGCCAAGGGCCTGGCCGACCTGGACCGCAATACGCGCGGCCTGCAGGAGTCGGTGATGTCGATCCGCATGATCCCGATGTCGATCGTGTTCAGCCGCTTCCCGCGCATGCTGCGCGACCTGTCGGCCAAGCTGGGCAAGAAGGTCGAGTTCGTGACCCAGGGCGAGGCCACCGAACTCGACAAGGGCCTGGTCGAGAAGATCACCGACCCGCTCACTCATCTGGTGCGCAACTCGTGCGACCACGGCATCGAACGGCCCGCCGAGCGGCTGGCTGCGGGCAAGCCCGAGACCGGCACCATCACGCTGGCGGCGTCGCACCAGGGCGGCAGCATCGTCATCGAGGTGCGCGACGATGGCAAGGGCCTGTCGCGCGAGAAGCTGCTCGCCAAGGCGCGCGAAAGAGGCATCGACGCGCCCGACACGATGACCGACCCCGAGGTCTGGAGCCTGATCTTCGCGCCGGGCTTTTCCACCGCCGAGATCGTCACCGACGTCTCTGGCCGCGGCGTGGGCATGGACGTGGTCAAGCGCAACATCACCGCACTGGGCGGCACCGTCGAGATCGATTCGGCCGAAGGCCACGGCATGAGCGTGAAGGTGCGCCTGCCGTTGACGCTGGCGATCATGGACGGCATGAGCGTGGGCGTGGGCGGTGAGTGCTACATCGTGCCGCTGGCCTCGGTGATCGAGTCGTTCCAGGTGCAGGGCGACACCGTCAAGCACATCGGCGGCTCGGGGCAGGTGGTGAAGGTGCGCGACGAGTTCCTGCCGGTGGTCGAACTCGAACGTGTGTTCGGCGTGCCGCGCCTGGACACCGGCGCGAGCCACCCGGTGATGGTCGTGGTCGAGGCCGAAGGCCACCGAGCCGCGCTGCTCGTCGACGAACTGCTCGGCCAGCAGCAGGTGGTGGTGAAGAACCTCGAGGCCAACTACCGCCGCGTCAGCGACATCTCCGGCGCCACCATCATGGGCGACGGCCGCGTGGCGCTGATCCTCGACGTCGGCTCGCTGGCCCGGCGCACTCGGCACTGAGCCACCACCGTTCGGCCAAGGACCGTTCGGTGAAGGACCGTTCGGCCTGAGCCTGCCGAAGGCCCGCGTTGTGCCACCAGGGCTTCGACAGGCTCAGCCCGATCGAACATGACCGGGTGTGGCCCGGCTGACCCCTATGGGGCACCGAGCCACCATCGGGTCCGGTCGAAGGCCGTTCGGCCCGAGCCTTTCGACGTCGCTCAGGGCGGGCTTGTCGAAGGCTGCCGCGACGCGCCGACCTTGCCCGACGACGCACCAGCAGGGCAGCACGTCGAAACAACGGGACGTACGTACCGTGCCGATCGGGCTCAAGCTCCCGCGCGCGCTGCCGAAAACCCGAGCAACGAGATGTTTTCCGATGACGATCCGCGCCGGGTACGGCCGTGCCCCGCGGCTTCAAAACCCCACGAAAGCGCCCAACCCATGAGCCTGCACGCTGCAACTTCTCCCGGCTCGACCGCCGCCTCCCGCGCCGGCGCGGTCACCGCCGCCACCTCGCTGCGCGAGTTCCTCGCGTTCAAGCTCGGCGCCGAGGAATACGGCATCGACATCCTGCGCGTGCAGGAGATCCGCTCCTACGAAGAACCCACGCGCATCGCCAACGCGCCGGCGTTCATCAAGGGCGTGGTCAACCTGCGCGGCGTGATCGTGCCGATCGTCGACATGCGCCTGAAGTTCAACCTCGAGCAGGCCCGATACGACAGCTTCACGGTCGTGATCGTGCTCAACATCGGCCATCGCGTGGTGGGCATGGTGGTCGACGCGGTGTCCGACGTGATCACGCTCACGCCCGAGCAACTGCACCCGGTGCCCGAGTTCAACTCGGCCATTGCCGCCGACCACCTGCTGGCCATCGGCACGGTGCAGGAACGCATGCTGATCCTGGTCGATATCGACAAACTCATGACGAGCGCCGAGATGGGGCTGGTCGAAAACACGCTGCAGTAGCGCGGCTCCCATTCCCGCCTCAAGAGGACCTCGTCCGTGAACATCAACGACATGAAAATCTCCACCCGGCTCGCGCTCGGGTTCGGCATATTGGCCGCCTTGATCGTCGGCATGGGCGGCCTGGCGCTGCTCAAGCTCACGGCGGTCGACACCGCGTTCCAGCAGGTCGTCAGCGATCACTATCCGAAGGTGGTGGCGCTGGGCGACATCCGCAGCCGGGTCGACCTGATCGCCCGCACGTTGACCAGCGAGTTGCTCGCCGACGACCCGTCCGAGGCGAAGGCCGCCGCAGAGACCGTGGTCAACGAACGCAACCGCATCGGCGAGCAAATCAAGTTGCTCGAGGCCCACACGCACTCCGACGCGGGCAAGGCCGTCCTGGCGGCGATCGTCGAACGGCGCGAAGCCTATGTGGCGCTGCAGCGCCGGTTCCTCGATCTCGCCGCTGCCGAAAAGACGCCCGAAGCCAAGGCGCTGCTGCTGGGCGACATGCATCCGGCGCAGCAGGCCTACTTTGCCGCGATCGAGGCCATGGTCAAGTACCAGGAAACGCAGATGAATATCGCCACCGGCCACTCGGCGGCAGCGTTTTCCAGCGTCAAGACCGCCATCTGGGCATCGAGCGCGTTCGCCCTGGTGGTGGCGGCGCTGATGGGGTTGTGGATCATCCGCTCCATCACCCGACCGATCAACCTGGCGGTGAAAGTGTCGCGCGCGGTCGCCGTCGGTGACCTGAGCACACGGATCGTCGCCACCGGCAAGAACGAAACCGCGCAACTGCTGGTCGCGCTCAAGGAGATGCAGTCGAGCCTGATCCAGGTGGTCAGCCACGTGCGCCAGAACGCCGACAGCGTGGCCACCGCCAGCGCCCAGATCGCGCAAGGCAACCAGGACCTGAGCCAACGCACCGAGCAGCAGGCGTCGGCGCTCGAAGAGACCGCCGCCTCGATGGAGCAGCTCAGCTCCACCGTGCGCCAGAACGCCGACAACGCCAAGCAGGCCAACCAGTTGGCGCTGGGTGCGAGCACCGTGGCGATCAAGGGCGGCGACGTGGTGGGCCGCGCGGTGGACACCATGAAGGGCATCAACGATTCGTCGAAGAAGATCGCCGACATCATCGGCGTGATCGACGGCATCGCGTTCCA
>JAGWTP010000075.1 GCA_028868895.1 Burkholderiales bacterium | reverse complement strand
GCTGCCCTTCGTGGTTGCGCGCCCACAGCGCGATGCCGGCGTCGGCAGCGTCGCTCTCGGATCGGCCGCACACGCTGAACGGGTGGATGTCGAACAACGGGCTCGCGGCCTTGAACGTGAAGGCGCGGAGGCGCGCGCCGGGCCGCTCGCGCCGCACCAGGTCGACCAGCAATGTGGCGATCAGCGGGCCGTGCACGATCAGGCCCGGATAGCCTTCGACCTCGGTCACGTAGGAACGGTCGTAGTGGATGCGGTGGCCGTTGAAGGTGAGCGCCGAGTAGCGAAACAGCAGCACCGGGTCGGGCACGATCGTGCGGCTGAACTGCGCGTCGGTCGGCGCCAGCGCGGGCGCGGCCGGCGCCGCGCCGGCCGCGCTGGCACGATCAGGGTTGTCACGGTAGACGATGTCGTGTTCCTCGGTCAGCGCCACGCCCTGCGCGTTGCCGATCTCGTGGCGCACCGTCACGAACACGAGCGCGCCGCTGCGGCCCTGCTTCGCGTCGACCCGGGTGATGGTGGAGCGGCGCACGATCGCGTCGCCGACGCGCAGCGCGTGGTGGAACTGCAGCCGCCCGCCCGCCCACATGCGCCGCGGCAGCGGCACCGGCGGCAGGAAGCCGCCGCGCTTCGGGTGGCCGTCGGGCCCGAGCTCGCTGTGCGGCGCCTGCGGCAGAAAGTACAGCCAGTGCGCGAGCGGCGGCACGCTCGAGCCGGGCCGCGGCTCGGGGTCGCCGGCGCGGTCCAGCGTGGCCGCCAGGCCGGCCAGCGGCGCGGCGGTGACGGTGTCGGTGCGCTGCTCGGTGCGGCCGATCCAGTCGCGCAGGAGGTCCAGCGGGTTTGCAGAAGGAGCTGTGTTCATGGCGGGGACTTGTTCGGTACGGACCAGAGATTAGCTTGCATCGAGTCGGCCGCCGGTGCAATGCGTGATTCGCGCGGCCTGTCCTTCGCGCCGGGTCCATGCGCTGCGGCCCGGCTTGCGTGCGCCGCGGCCGCGGTCGCCGCTGACAGCGCCGTCAGTTTTCGGACAGCGTGCGGGCCGGGTCGCGGCCTAGAGTGACCGCGTTCAAGGCCCGCTTCGGGTCTTGCCACCGCGCCTCGTCATGCCTGTTCGCTGCCGCCTGCCCTTGCCCGCCGTGCGCCGCCTTGCGGCGTGGGCCGGCGCCGCGCTTCTCGCCGGCTGCGTGGCAGGCCCCGGCGACGTTCACCCGACGATCGAGATGCCGGCCGCGTACAACGAGAGCGGGCCGTGGAAGCCGGCCGAACCGCGCCCGGCCGACAGCCGCCTGCCCTGGTGGCAGGCCTACGGCGACCCGGTCCTCGACGGCCTGGTTCAGGACGCCGAGCGCGCCAACCAGACCTTGCGCATCGCCGAGGCCCAGTACCGCCAGGCCCAGGCGCTGGCCGACGCGGCGCGCGCCGGCCTGTACCCGACGGTGAACCCGAGCACCGGTGCGCAGCGCGCGCTCACCAATGCCAGCGGCGTGAAGGAGGGCGACGCGTACAGCGTCGGCCTCGCGGCGAGTTGGGTGCCCGATCGGTGGGGTGGCGCGCGGCGCGACATCGAAGCCGGCGCGCAGGCCGGCGAGGTCGAGAAGACGATCGAGTTCTTCGAGTTCGTGCTCGACGACCTGGGGACGACGGTCGAGCTCGAAGGCGAGTTGCAGGTGCGCGCGACGACGAACACCGCGTTGTTCCGGCGCGCGCTGTCCAACCTGCTGCAAAACGCGATCGAGCACTCGGCACCGGGCTCGCGCCTGGCGGTGAACATCGCGCGCCGGGCCGGAGCCGTCTGGATCGGCGTGGCCAATCCCGGCGCGACGATCGCCGCCGAGCACCTGCCGCGCCTGTTCGACCGCTTCTACCGCGTCGACGCGTCGCGCCACGACCCCGGCCAGCACCATGGATACGGGCTCGGGCTGGCGATCGTGAAGGCGGTGGCCAGCATGCACGGCGGCGGCGTGGCGGCCCACGGCAGCAACGGGCTGACGACCATCGGCTTCAGCGTGTCGGGCGCCGTGGCCTGAGACCGTTTCGCTTTCAATTCTTCGAGTGAGCCGACTCGCCGCCGCGCCGACCCATGGCCTGGCGACGTCGGCGAGCCGCGGCAGCGTCGGGGCTTTTCGTCGAACACACAAGAACGTCGCGGCAAGGGCGCGTGCGGGCAGGCTGGAGCGCGCCTCTGGGGCGCCGAGCGGCGCAGGGCTCGTGGCCGCGCGCGCAGCGCGCTTCAACATCCGACTTGTCGCCATCTGTTTGAACGCAGCGAACGCAAGTGATTTCGGCGACGGGCCACGAGCCCTGCGCAGCGAGGGCCGCCGCAGCGCAGCGTAGGCCGCTCCCGCGAAGCGCGCCAGCCTGCCCGCACGCGCCCTTGCCGCGCCGGCCCTGTGCAAGCAGCGACCTACGCGCCGCCGCCCTGCACCCGCTCGATGCGCCGGCGCAGCCGCTGCGCGTCGTCGGTCGCCCCGGCCTTCTCGGCGCGCGCGAGCTGCACGCCGAGCCACGCCAGCAGCGGCCGGCGCCAGCCTTGCGTTGAGGCGGTGTCGATCGCCAGCGCGATCACCTGCGGGTCGGCGCGGCCGGCCTCGAACAGCACACCGGCGGCGACCAAGCGCGACAGCGGGTCGCCGATGCCGCGCAGTGCCGCGACGTTGGCCGCATCGCTCGGGCCGCCCGCCGCCACCGCGCGTTGCGGCTCGGGCAGCAGCGCGATGTCTTGCGGCGCGATGCGTGCCTGCAGGTAGTCGGCATAGGCGCGCTCGGCCGCGCCCGCGTCCGAACGCAGCGGCTCGAAGCCGGCGCACGGGCCGAACACCAGGCTCGCGACCTGCGCCGCGCAGCGCGTCAGCTCGACGCGGGCGAGCAGGTCGGCACGGCCGGTGCGCGCGACCTCGCTGCGCGCGCGAGCCAGCTCGGTGGCCGCGACGCGCTCGTTGCCTTCGAGGTAGGCGGCCGTCGAACCGTCGGTCGCTGCCTTGGCGCTGCCTTGCCAGTCGGGCGGCGGCGGGTGGCTGGCGCAGGCGGCGAGCAGCATGGTCACCACCACCATGACCCAGGGGCGCTCGGGCCGACGCCGGGCGGCTCGCAAGCGACCCGAACATCCCTCAGGGTGCCCGCGGTCTACCGGGGTACGGGGCCCGATCACGGCAGCTTCAACTCGGTGTCGCGTGCGAACGGCCATTTGCGGTTCACCTCGTTGATGAGCTGGTCGATGTTGCGCAGGCTCACCTCGACCTGGGCGCGCAGCGCGCCGAGGTCGGCGGTGGCCGCGCGCGCGTTGCCGCTCACCGCCTTCGCGTCTTCGAGCACCGCGTCGACGCGCTTCAGGCTGGCGCGCGCATCGACGAGCATCGCGTTGAGCTGGCGCACCGTGGTGTGCACTTCGGGCATCACGCCTTGCTTGCCGAAGATCTGCGTGTCGGCGTTCGCGGCCAGGCCGTTGAGCCGCGCCAGCAGGGCGTTGGTGCGGTCCAGCGCGGTCTGCAGCTGGGCCGCGTTGGCGTCACTGCCGAGCAGCGCGCCCATTGCGCCACTGCGGCCGTTGAGCCGGTCGGTGAAGGTCTTCACGTTGGCCAGGCTGGCGTTGACCGAGGAGCCCTCGGCGCTGATCGCGATCAGGTTCTGCAGCAGCTGGCGCGCGTCGGCCATCAGGCGCGGGATCTCGGCGGTGGCGTCGCCGCGCAGCACCGTGCGCACCGCGCCGGCGGGCAGCGGCGGGTCGGTCATCACGCCGGTGTAGGCGCGGATGTTGGTGTTGCCGACCACGCCGCGCACCAGCGTGTAGACGCTCGAGGTGCGCAGCCAGTGCGCGTCTTTCAGCGGCACGTCGACGATGATGTGCGCGTTGCCGTCGGGTGCGAGTTCGATGCGCCGCACCCGCCCGATCGGAAAGCCGGCGAAGGTCATGTCCATGCCGACGCTGACGCCCTCGGCGTCGTCGGCCACGAGCACGAGTTCCTGGGTGCTTTCGAAGGCGCCGCGCGCGTAGCCGAGGTACAGGGCCGCACCGGCCACCATCAGCGCCAGCGCGAACAGCAGCAGCGTGGCCTTGAATTCGAGGTGGGCGGGCGTCGGCCCCGGCGCGCTTGGGGGCGGCGAGGGGGCGGGCCGGGGCGGCGCTGCGGGATCGGGTTCGTTCATCAGCGGCGTCAATAGTAGTTGCCCAACAGCGAGACCGCCTCGATCAGCAGGATCGCCGCGAACAGCCGCACCAGGCTGTCGAGCTCGGGGCTCGCGCGCTGCGGCGCGGCACTGCGCAGGAACGCGGCCACCGGGATCAGCGCGACGGCGAAGCTGAAGAACAGCGTCTTGAGCGTGAAGATCAGCGTCACGCCCGGATTGAAGATGTGCCCCAGCGTGTGCGTGAACCCGGGCAGGCCGGCGAGCGTGAAGCCGTAGACCGCGAGGTAGGCCAGCACCATCGCGATCAGGCCGCTCACCGCGGCCAGCATCAGCACCGAGAAGACGCCCGCGATCACGCGCGGCAGCAGCTCGTGGCGCAGCGCGTCGGTGCCGCTGCCGTGCAGCGCCGCGAACTCGCCGCGCGCGTGCATCCGGACCAGCTCGGCGCCGCTGGGCACGGTGTTGCGCAGCGCCACGAACAGCGCCGCGGCCAGCGGGATCAGCTCGAGCACCAGCACCCGCACCATCATCTCGAGCGCGTACTGCGACAAGCCGTAGCTCTGCGCGGTGACGATGACGATGCGGATCAGCACCACGCTGATCAACGCCGCGAGCATCGCGAACCACGGCAGCATCGGCGCCGTGCCGACAACGATGTGGCGCGCCAGCGCCGCGCGGTTGGCACGGCTGTAGGTCGACGGCGACAACGCCAGCACCAGGATCAGCGCACCGACGCGCACCACGTGCCACCAGCTGACCGACCAGCCCACCGACCGGCGCACGCCGTCGCGCCCGATCTCGCCCAGGCTGTCTTGCAAAGAGCGCAGCGACGAGGGCGGCTTGTCCATGCACGAATGATAGGCGGCGTGTGTGCCGAGCCGGCTGCACTGAGCCGGGCCTGTCAGCCGGCTCAGTGCAGCCGCAGCAGCGCCGCGCTGGCGCCGCACACGAGCAGGAACGGGATCGAGATGCGGTGGAACTCGCGCAGTCCGCGCGCCGCTTTCGGCAGCCGCGCCAGCCGCAGCGCGATCAGGTTCGCCAGCGAGCCGATCACGCAGCCGAAGCCGCCGACGCTGACGCCCGCGGCCAGCGCCGGCAGGTCGTGCACGTAGCGGTCCAGCGCAATGGTGGCCGGCACGTTGCTGATGAACTGCGAGCCGACGATGGCCGCCAGGTAGGCGTTCAGGCCGCTGCCGATCGGCAGCGCGCCGGCCCAGGCCGCGACGGCCGGCAGCGCGGCGAGCTGGCGCAGGTCGACGAACATCAGCGCGATGATCGCGAGCAGCCCCCAGTCGATGCCGAGCAGCACGCGCGGCTTCAGGCACGCCAGCGCGCCGAACACCAGCGCCAGGCCGGGCAGCAGCGCGTGCCGATCGAGCGCGACGACGAAGGCGACGAACAACACGCCCGCGAGCGCGAGCAGGCGCGGCGCGACCGCGCCGTGCGGCGCGTCGGGTTGCAGCGCGATCGGCTTGTCCGGCACCAGCCACCAGGCAGCGGCGAACAGCCACACGAGCATCACCGCCACGGTGGGCGCCATCATCGCGATGAAGCCGCCAAAGCCCAGCCCCGAGCGGTGCCACAGGAACAGGTTCTGCGGGTTGCCGATCGGCGTCAGCGCCGAGCCGGCGTTCACCGCCAGCGCCTGCAGCACCACCAGGCGCGCCAGCGGCAGCTCGGCCTGGGTGGCGAGCACCCGGGTCAACGGCACCAGCAGGAACAGGCTCACGTCGTTGGTGACGAGCGCCGCGAGCAGCGCGGCAAAGGCCGTCAGCCACAGCGCGAGCTGGCGCTGGTGGGTGACGCGCGCCAGCAACCGGCGTGCGGTGCCCTGCAGCACGCCGCTGCGCTCGACCGCCTGCGTGATCGCGAGCAGCCCGGCGAGCGCGCCGACGGTCTGCCAGTCGACCAGCGCGAGCATCGCGCCCGGCGAGCGCGGCTGCCACCACGCAAAGCCGACGGCGACGACGCCCAGGCCCCACAGCAGCGCGTTGCCGCCGGGCACGGCGTCGTCGGGTTCGGCCGGCTCGGCAGATGGTTTCAAGCAAGGCTCCAGGTCGGTGCGCGCACCGCGCAAAGCCGCAAGCCTAGCGGCAAGCCGCCGGTGCGCTGTCGGACACCGCCTCGAACGGGCGCCAGCCAACGTCATAATTTCCCGCATCGCACCGCCGTTGTCGCGGCGCCGCACGGAGCCCCACCATGGCAGACGCAGCATCCACCGGCAGCTCGGGCAAGGTCGTGATCCGCAACATCGGCTTGCTGCTGTCGGGCGACATCGACCGACCGATCCTCGATGCCGACACGATCGTGGTGCGCGACGGCGTGATCCATGCGGTGGGCAAGGAGGCCGACCTCGACACCATCGAGGCCGACGTGCTCATCGATGCGCGCCAGACCTGCGTCGCGCCCGGCCTGATCGACAGCCACGTGCACCCGGTGTTCGGCGACTGGACGCCACGCCAGAACCAGCTCGGCTGGATCGAGTCGACGCTGCACGGTGGCGTGACGACGATGGTCTCGGCCGGTGAGGTGCATCTGCCGGGCCGCCCGAAGGACATCGTCGGCCTGAAGGCGCTGGCGATCACCGCGCAGCGCGCGTTCGACAACTTCCGCCCCGCCGGCATGAAGGTGCTGGCCGGCGCGCCTGTGGTCGAGCAAGGCATGGTCGAGAGCGACTTCAAGGAACTCGCCGAGGCCGGCGTGGGCCTGCTCGGCGAGATCGGGCTGGGCTCGGTCAAGGCCGGGGCCGAGGCCGCGACGATGGTCAAGTGGGCGCGCAAGTACGGCATCCAGAGCACGATCCACACCGGCGGGCCGTCGATCCCCGGCTCGGGCCTGATCGACAAGGACGTGGTGCTCGAGGCCGACGCCGACATCATCGGCCACATCAACGGCGGCCACACCGCGTTGCCCGAGGCCCATGTGTGCGAGCTGTGCGAGAAGAGCGCGCGCGCGATCGAGATCGTGCACAACGGCAACGAACGCGTCGCGATCGCCGCGGCGCAGGCGGCGCTGCAGCTCAAGTGCCCGCACCGCGTGATCCTGGGCACCGACGGGCCGGCCGGCTCGGGGGTTCAGCCGCTGGGCATCCTGCGCCTGATCGCGCTGCTGTCGAGCCTGGGCCACATCCCGGCCGAGCTGGTGTTCTGCTTCGCCACCGGCAACACCGCGCGCATCCGCGGCCTGAACTGCGGGCTGATCGAGCCGGGCCGCGCCGCCGATTTCGTCTTCATGGACCGGGCCCAGCACAGCGCCGGGCGCACGCTGCTCGACAGCGTGCAGCTCGGCGACCTGCCCGGCGTGGGCATGGTGATGATCGACGGCATCGTGCGCTGCGGGCGCAGCCGCAACACGCCGCCGGCCACGCAGATCCCGGTGGTGGTGGGGGCGCACTGAGGCGCGGTTCGTTGCGTCGCCTCCCGGGCCGCCGGGCTCTGCGGGCGTGCCGTCAACCGTCGATGCGGGCTCGGCGACGGAACACCATCAAGCGGTCGTCGCGCATCGCCCATTGCGGGATCGCGACGGTGTCGATGCACTCGAACCGCGACACCAGCGTCGCGAAGAAGTGCGGTTCGGCGCTGCCGCCCATCCATTCGCCGACGTACACGACATGCTCGCCGGCATGGGCGGTAAGCGCATCGAGGGCCATCGCGCTGGCCCACGGCGGCCAGCACAACAGCAGGGCCCCGTCCGTGTGGTCGCGCAGCGCGCGCGCGTCGCCGCGGCGCACCTCGCTCCAGGTGTGGGGTGGCGGCGCGGTGTCGTACGCGGCGACTTCGATGCCGGCCTGGCGCATCAGCCAGGCCCAGTAACCGCTGCCGGCGCCGATCTCGACGACGGCCTTGGTGTGCCTGCCGATGACGGCGATCGCCTCGTCGGTCGGCACGGCCCACGCGAAGTGGCGCGCGATGGCGGCCTTGAAGGCGAGCCAGTCGGGCACCAGCCACTCGGCCGCCGACGGTGGCACCGACGGGCAGCGCCGAAACGACGCCGGCAGCGCGTCGAAGAAGTCGCGGTACGGGTTGAGCAGCGCCATGGTCAAGCCCGCGCGAGTCCGGGCGGCACGACCGACACCGGCAACCCGCGGGGAGCCCCGGCGCCGCGCTAGCCGATGGCCGCGCCGGTCGCCGCCTTGTTCGCAGCGATCATCGCGTTCATGCGGTAGTAGGTGGTCGGATCGCTGGTGCTCTGATAGGCCGGCGGTATGTAGAGCGTGTAGCCCGCAGACAGCGGGCCGTAGGCGAGTTCATGCGCGGTGATCTGGCGTATCACCGGCTCGCAGCCGTGAAACACCGCGGCCTCGTAGAGGTACATCGGATGGGTGGCCGGGTAGATCGCCAGCAGCCGCTCGACCAGCAAGGGCATCGCCGACAGGTCGTAGCCCAGCGGCTTGAAGGTGGCGTCGCCGACCACGCCGATCTGCCACAGCACCACCGAACTGGTCGGGTCGATGACGCGGCCGTTGAGCAGGAAGTCGGTCGCCTCGTAGGACTGGCAGCCGCTGATGCCGGGGTCGACGCCGAGATCGGCGAACAGGCAATCCTCCGACGAGATGCCGGGCAGCATGCGCGCGCTGTAGCCCTCGGCGCGAGCGCGCCGGATCGACTCGTGCGACGGGTAGACGAACACGCCCGGGTGGCCGTAACAGGCCATGCAGGTGAGCATGCCGGCGCGCACGCACTCGAGCGTGCGCTCGACCATCTGGTTGTACGTGTCGATGCGCGGCTTGCCCTCGGCGTACATCCCGGTCATCGACTCGGCGCCGTTCGGGTTGAGTTCCTTGAGCATCAACTCGGCCACCGGGTCTCCGACCACGTGCAGCACCTTGTCCGCCTGCTTGATCCAGGCCACCGCCTCCATCGTCAGATGGCCGACGGTGCGGATGCCGGTGCCCACGACGATCAGCGAGCCTTTGTGGGCACCGTTGCCCGGTCGTGGGGCGTTCGCACCAGCCGCCGCCGGCATCGGCGCATGGCCCGGGTCAGTCTTTGTCGTTGCCGCCTTGGCCATGATGGGGTTCCTGAATGGAGAACGTGGTGCCGGTGCGGGCGCGGGCTCCGTGCTGCGTCGCGTCAGCCCTGCGCGCCGGGCGTGACGAGCTGCGGATGGATCTGCGGAAAGATCTGCGGGTGCACCTGCGGGTAGATCTGCGGCCAGATCTGCGGATGGATCACGAGCTGCGGGTGCACCTGCGGGTAAATCTGCGGGTGGATGACGAGTTGCGGATGCACCTGCGGATAAATCTGCGGGTGGATCACGAGTTGCGGATGCACCTGCGGATAAATCTGCGGGTGGATCACGAGCTGCGGGTGCACCTGCGGATAAATCTGCGGGTGGATCACGAGCTGCGGGTGCACCTGCGGCCAGATTTGCGGGTACAGGATCTGCGATGGCGCATTGGGGTACATGGTCGAACTCCCGGGGTTGGGCACGGTTGGGGATCCCGCCTGGCCGCGCACGGCCGGCTGGTCGGCGGGCGCCCCTTCGGGCGCACCGGGGGGCCTGACCAGATCGACCACCAGCATCGCGGACGGTGTCGGCGGCGTGAACGAAAAGCGCTGTCCGCTCAGGCGCGCATGGATCGTCCAGGGTTGACCGCTTTTCAGGATCACCTGATCGACCTCGCTGATACCCGCCGCACGCATCGCGGCATCGGGGTCCTTGATGTACGCACCGAGCCGAGCCGGGTCCGTTGCCAGCGCCACCATGAAGGTCCGGAATTCGTCGGGCGGCGCGGCCTCGGCCGACATCGACGCCGCATCGGCCGGCGCCGCGCCCGAACCCGTGTGCGCCGTCGTACCGCGCACTTCGCCCGCACCACCGTGTTTTTGCGCTGTCATCGCACCCCCGCTCAGGAGACGGATGTGCCCAAATTAGTCCACCGGGTTGGGCATTGCAAGGCGAGGCACCAGAACCTAGGGGGCCGGTTACGCGCGCCGTGGGCGACGCTCCGTGACGCTGGCCGCGGCCACGGCGAGCCGGGGTCGGTTGCGCGCGCCGCGGACGGCGCCGGAACGGACGGCCCCGCGGCGTCGACCCGCCCTAGGCCCGCGCGGTCAGCGCCGGCATCGCCCGCGGTCGGGCCAGCGCCAGCACGTAGTAGACGCCGCCGCCGATCGCCACGCCGAAGAACCAGCCGTAGGTGCCCCACCAGGAGGGCAGCAGGTCGGTCAGGTTCGGCAAGAGGCTGGAGAACACCGCGCCGATGGCGGTCGCGATCAGCGCGTTCACGTTCCAGCCACCTTCGTAGCGGTACTCGCCGTTCTCCTGGTAAAGCGCCGCGACGTTGACGCGGCCCTTGGCGATCAGGTAGTAGTCGACCAGGATGATGCCCAGCAGCGGCCCCATCGTCGCGCCGATGGCGTTGACGAAGTGCGAGGCGTTGCCTTCCCATGGCGCGAACGGGTACAGCACCAGGGCCACGCCGGCGGCGATGTAGCCGCCCTTCTTGAAGTCGATCAGGCGCGGGAACACGTTGGCGAAATCGAAGGCCGGCGAGACAAAGTTGGCCACCACGTTGATGCCCAGCGTGGCCACCGCGAACGTGAGCGCGGCCAGTGCCGCGAGGAACCAGTTGTCGAAGCGGGCCGAGATCTGCTCCGGGTGCAGCATCACCTCGCCGTAGACCCTGAACGCCGCGATGGTGGTGACGCCGGCGACCAGCGAGAACAGCAGCAGATTGACCGGCAGCCCCCACAGGTTGCCCTTCGTGATCGCCGCCCTGTTCTTGGCATAGCGCGAGAAGTCGCAGAAGTTCAAGTACAGCGCCGCGAAGTACGTGACCCACGTGGCGCCCACCGCCATCAAGGCCCAGAACGAACCGGGCTCGCCGGGCACGCCGGCGTCCTTGGTTTTCTCGAGCAGCACGGCTTGCGAAATCCCGTGGTCGAAGGAGATCCCGCCGGCCTTCACCGACAGGCCGACGGCCAGGATCAGCATCGCCACCCAGACCGCCGGCCCGGCCCAGTCCTGGAACTTGCGCACGGTCTCCATGCCGTTCTGGATGATCAGCAGTTGCAACGCCCAGACGACGACGTAGCAGACCACTTCGAGGCCGGAGTGGCCGAGCACGTGGGTGTTCTTGTGGAACGCCATGAATGCGTCGCTGCGCGTCAGCAACGCGACGATCGCGCCCGACGCGGCGGCGGTCTGCGCCCCGTACCAGAAGCAGGCAACGACGGCGCGCACCAGCGCCGGCAGGTTGGCGCCCCACACCCCGAACGACGCGCGCGCCAGCACCGGGTAGGGCACGCCGGTCTTCTCGCCCGCATAGCCCACCAGCGTCATCAGGAAGAAGATGATCAGCGAGCCGAGCCCGATCGCGACGACGAAATTGAGAAAGGTGCCGCACAGCAGGAACAGGCTCGCCGCGAGGTAGTAGCCCCACAGGCTGTGCACGTCCGAGGTCCAGACGTTGAAGATGCTGAAGGCGCCCCAGTGCCGGTCGCGGGCCGGCGCGAGATCCTCGTTGTACAGATTGGGCGTGACGTTTCGGATGTCCATCGGATCGTCTCCTGTCGGTTGGACGCGGTCGGGGGTACCGCCCGCGCAGGCCACTCGGAAGGTCGCCGCTCGGCGCGCGAACGATTGCCGGTATACAACACCGTCGGTCGTTTGGCGAGATGGTTCTTGCGATCCCGCCGGCGCTGCCGCCGCCGGCGCAGGGTCTTGTGCGCCGCGGCCACAATCACCGCTCGCCGGCCGCAGCCGGCTGGCCTTCCTCCAACCCATCGCCCCTTGAGACGCATCAAGACACACCTGTCCGTGGCCACCCGCACGCTGATGCGCGTCGTCGTCGTGTTCATCAACGGCGCGCTCGTGCTGCTTACCGCGGCCCAGCGCTTCGGCAACGTCGGCCCCTGGTGGCTGGAGCTTTCACGCTACCTGCCCTACCCGGCACTGCTGCTGCCGGCGGGCGTGGCGGTGCTGCTGTCGTGGCGGCTCGGGCGCGGCTGGGTGGTGGCGAGCGCGGCCACGCTGGCGCTGGTGGCGACGCTGACGATGGGCCTCGAATGGCACGACGCCGACCGCGGCAGCGGCCAGGTGCGGCTGATGACCTACAACATCAAGGCGTTCAAGGCCTCGCAACGCCCCGGCGGGTTCGCCGAGCTGGCGCAGGAGGTCTTGCTGCAGGCGCCCGACATCCTGGTGATGCAGGACGCCAACGGCCTGCTCGGCCCACCCGGCCAGGGCGCGTTCCCGGTCGGCCCGGTGTTCGGCCTGCCGGTGGTCTACGCCAGCGGCCAGTACGTCGTCGCCAGCCGGTTCCCGCTGCGCGACTGCCACAGCAAGCGCATCGGCGAGCAGCGTGACGAGGTGCGTTACGTGCACTGCGTGATCGACGTGCGTGGCACCGAACTCGACCTCGTCACGGTGCACTTCGAATCGCCGCGCAACGGCCTGAACGCGGCGCGCCACGAAGGGCTGGACGGCGTCGGCGAATGGCGGCGCAATTACGAGGAGCGGCTCGCCCAGTCGCGCACGCTCGCCCGTGACCTGGCGGGCAGCCGGCGCCCGCTGGTCGTCGCCGGCGACCTCAACGCGCCGGAGCTGTCGCCGGTGGTGCGCGCGCTGCTGGGCATCGGCCTGCGCGACGCCTACGCCAGTGCCGGCCGCGGCTACGGCTACAGCTACGGCCACGCCTTGCGCGTGGGCTTCTCGTTCCTGCGCATCGACCACGTCCTGGTCAGCCCCGAACTCGGCGTGGCCCGTTGCTACGCCGGCAACCCGCAGGCCTCGGAGCACCGCCCGGTGATCGCGGACCTGCTGTTGCAGCGTTCGTAGGCGGGCCCGCCGCCGACGGCCTCAGCTGTCGACCTTGAACACCTGGCGCAGGTACGCCAGGAAGGTCTCGTCGTCGCACAGCAGCTTGCCCGGGCTGTCGGAGAGCTTGGCCACCGGCTGGCGGTTGGCGTGGGTCAGCTTCATCACGATGTGCAGCGTGCGCAGCCCCATGTCGTTGGTGAGGTTGGTGCCGATGCCGAAGCCGCACTGGGTGCGGTCGGCGAAGTGGTGGTACAGCGCGATCGAACGCTCGAAGTCCAGCCCGTCGGAGAACACCATGCGCTTGGTGTGCGGGTCGATGCGCAGCTTCTCGTAGTGCGCCAGCGCCTTCTCGCCCCAGACCACCGGGTCGCCGGAGTCGTGGCGCAGGCCGTCGAAGAGCTTGGCGAAGTACAGGTCGAAGTCGCCGAGGAAGGCGTCCATGCCGACCACGTCGGTGAGCGCGGTGCCGAGGTCGCCGCGGTACTCCTGGACCCAGTCTTCGAGCGCGGCGCGCTGGAAGTCGCGCAGCCGCACGCCCAGCGTCTGGTAGGTCTGCAGGTACTCGTGGGCCATCGTGCCGATCGGCACGAGGTCGAGGTCGCGCGCGTACAGCACGTTGGAGCAGCCCTTGAAGAACTGCGGCACCTCGCGCTTGAAGGTGGCCACGACCTCGCGCTGCCAGGCCCCGGAAAACCGCCGGCGCACGCCGAAGTCGAAGAACTCGAACGGGTGGCGGCGCTGCGGCAGTTGCCCGAAGGCGCGCAGCCGCTCGATCTTGGCGGCCAGCCGCACCCGCCCTTCGCGCAGCGCGGCGGCCTGGTCGAAGCGCCGGAAGTACAGCTCGTTGACGATCGCCAGCACGTAGATCTCGAACGCCATCACGTGCACCTGCGGGCCGCTGGCGACGATCTCGAGCTGCTCGCCGACCGCGCGCGCGCTGATGAACTCGCGCTGGAAGTGGAAGATGCGCAGGAAGTCGACGAAGTCCGAGCGCATGAAGCGCAGCCCGCCGAGGTAGGCCAGGTCGTCGACGGTGAACTTCAGCCGGCAGAGGTGGTCGAGCTGCTCGTTGACTTCGTCGACCAGCTCGGCCAGCGGGAAGGCCGGCACGTTGCGGCACACGAAGGTGTATTCGGCCTGCGTGGCGGGGTGGCGGTGCAGCATCGTCTGCCACATCGTGAACTTGTAGAGGTCGGTGTCGAGCAGGCTGTGGATGACGGGTTGCATCGGTCGTGGTTCTCACGGTCGCGGTGGTGGACACGGTGCTTGCCGACCCCCGGCCGCGCGCATCGCCTGATGCGCATTCTCGCGCCGGATCGGCGCCCCCCGATGGCACCGGGCTGCACCATACTCGGCTGCCTGCCCGATCCCACGAACGCGATGAAGCCTGCCACCCTTGTTGTCGGCCTGCTGGCCAGCCTCGTTGCCGCGTGCGCACTGACGCCGGGCACCGACACCCCGATCGCCGTGCGCGGCGAGGTGCCCGGCTTTGCCGGCGCCACGGTTTGCCTCGATCGCAACGCCAACGCGCGCTGCGACGCCGGCGAGCCGAGCACCGTGGCCGACGCGGCGGGCCGGTTCGAACTGGCGGGCCGCGGCGAACTGCTGGCCGAGGCCGACCTCGACGCGCACGCCGTCGCGCCGGGCGGACCGCGCCGCATCGTGCTGCGCGCACCGGCCGGCGCGAGCGCGGTGCTCGGCCCGGTCTCGACCGAGCTGGTCGCGTTGATGCAGGCCGACCACAGCACACTCGCCGACGCCACCACCGGGCTTGCGCGGCGCATCGGCGTGCCCGAGGCCGACCTGCTCGCGCCGCCCGGGCGCATTGCCGATGCGCGCGTGCGCCGCGCGCTGCAGACCGAGAACGCGCAGTTGCTGCCGCGCATCGCCGCGGCGGTGGCCGCGGCCGGTGCAACGGGCGATCGCCCAAGCGAGCTGCGCAACCGGCTCGCGCTCGACGCGATTCGCACGCTGGTCGTGATCTACGCCGAGAACCGCGCGTTCGACACGCTGTTCGGCCTGTACCCCGGCGCCAACGGCGTGCCGGGCGTGAACCCGAGCTCGGTCGGGCCGTACCACCCGCAGCGCGACTTCGACGGCTCGGTGCTGCCGGTGCTGCCGCCGGCATGGGGCGGCCTCACGGCCCCCGGCCAGCCGGTGACGCTGACGCAGGCGCAGACCACCGGCCTGCCGAACCGGCCGTTCCGGATCGACGACCCGCAGGGCGTGAACGGCAGCGGCGTGGTCGTCGGTCCGGCCATCACCACGCGCGACCTGGTGCACCGCTACTACACCAACCGGGCGCAGATCGACGGCGGGCGCAACGACGGCTTTGCAGCTTGGTCCGACGCCGGCGGCCTGACGATGGGCTACTACGACGGCAGCGGCCTGAAGCTGTGGCAGCTGGCGCGGCGCTACACGCTGGCCGACAACTTCTTCATGGGCGCGTTCGGCGGCTCGTTCCTGAACCACCAGTACCTGGTCTGTGCCTGCGCGCCGGTCTACCCGAACGCCGATGCGGCCGACTCGCCCGCGAAGGACTCGATCGCGCGGATCGAGGTCGATGCGCAGGGCCGCTTCAAGCGCCTGGTGCCGGCCGCCACCATGCCGGCGTCGGTGCTCGTCGGGCCGCCACGCTACCTGCACGACGGCACGCTCACGCCGAAGGACGCCGACGGCCTGTTCCACGCCGTCAACACGATGCAGCCGCCCTACCAGCCGAGCTACGTGCCGCCGGCCGCTGGCGGCGACGCGCGCTACGCCGACGCGACCCGCGCGTCCACGCTGCCGCCGCAGACGCAGCGCACGATCGGCGACGCGCTGAGCGCCCGCGGCATCGGGTGGGCCTGGTACGCCGGTGGCTGGAACGCCGCGGGCGCCGGCACGCCGCAAGCGCGCGAACAGATCTACGGCGGCACGCTGCAGTTCCAGCCGCACCACCAGCCGTTCAACTACTACGCCGCGTTCGACCCGGCCACGCACGCCGCGGCGCGCGCCGAACACCTGAAGGATTTCGACGCCAGCTTCTTGCACGATGCCGCCGCCGGCACGCTGCCGCCGGTCGCGTTCTACAAGCCGCAAGGCAACCTGAACCAACACCCCGGCTACGCCAACCTGACCGACGGCGACGCGCACATCGCCGCGGTGATCGAGCGGCTGCAGCACAGCCCGCAGTGGCCGCACATGCTGATCGTCGTCACCTACGACGAGAACGGCGGCTTCTACGACCACGCCGCGGTGCCCGCCGGCGACCGCTGGGGGCCGGGCACGCGCATCCCGGCGATCCTCATTTCGCCGTTCGCCCGCAAGGGCTACGTCGACAAGACCCCCTACGACACCGGCTCGGTCCTGCGCTTCGTCACCCACCGCTGGTCGCTCGAGCCGCTGCCGGGCATCGCCGAGCGCGACGCCGCGCTGTTGCGCCACGGCCAAGCGCCGATGGGCGACCTGAGCGGCGCGCTCGACTTCGGCCGCTGAACCCGCAACGCACCGCATCCGGAGGCATCAACATGCTGCGCGCCATCTCACTCTTCGTCGTGCTCGCCCTGGTGGGCCTGTTCGCACTCGTCAACTGGCCCGCCTTCACCGCGCCCACGCCACTGTCGCTCGGTATCACCACGGTGCAGGCGCCGCTGGGCCTGATCATGCTGGCGCTGCTGGCGTTCCTGGGCGTGCTGTTCACGGTGTGGGTGATCGCGCTGCAGGCCACCTCGCTGCGCGACGCGCGGCGCCAGAACCGCGAGCTGCAGGCGCAGCGCGACCTTGCCGACAAGGCCGAGGCGTCGCGCTTCACCGAACTGCGAGGCGATCTGCTGGCGCGCCTGGACCGGCTGCAGAGCGAGTCGCGCGTCGCGCTCGAACAGCAAGCCAACACGATCGCGGCCCACATCGGCGAACTCGAAGACCGCCTCGAGCGCGCCCGGCTGCTGCCGCCACCCGAGGAACGCTGAAGGGCCGGCCCGGCCCGCAACGCGGCAGGCCGGGGCCCGACGCGGTGCGACTCGTCAAACGTCGAAGAACACCGTCTCGCCCTCGCCCTGCAGCCGGATGTCGAAGCGGTAGACGGCCTGGCCGGCGCGCTCCTCGCGCTGCGCCACCAGCGTGCGGCGGCGCGCCTCCCACTCGATCACGTTGAGCACCGCGTCGTTCGCGTTGGCCTGCGCCTCGTCGCTGAAATACAGCCGCGTGTTCAGCCCCAGGTTGATGCCGCGCGCGACCACCCAGACATTGATGTGCGGCGCCATGAAGCGTCCGTTGCGACCCGTCACCACACCGGGCTTGACGGTCTCGAAGTGGTACAGGCCGGTGTCGAAGTCGGTGCAGGCGCGGCCCCAGCCGCGGAAGTTCGCATCGAGCGCCTTGCCGGCCTGGCGATCGGCCGGATGCGCGTAGCGGCCGTGCGCGTTGGCCTGCCAGATCTCGATCAGCGCGTCCTTGACGACCGTGCCGATGCCGTCGTACACGCGGCCCTCGATGCGGATGCGCTCGCCCTGCGTCTGCGCGTTCGTCAGCACGTTGCCAAAGCTGTGCTCGAAGATCTCGAAGCCGGCCTGCTGCGGCGCCAGGCCGATGTGGACGTACGGGCCCGCGGTTTGCGAGGCGGTTTCGCGCATCAGCGGTGTCATCTGCTGCTGGCTCATTTCGGGGCTCCTTGCACGGCGTTCTCGAACAGCGTGGCGCGCTGGCCGCGCAGCACGATGTCGAAGCGGTAGGCGCGGCTGTCGAGTTGCACGAAGGCGCTCCTGTCCTGCAGCGCGATCAGCCCGCGCACCTGCTCCTCGTTGCCGATGATCTGCACGATCGGGCAGGTGGCGATCAGCGGGTCGCCCTCGAAGTACATCTGCGTGATCAGGCGCTGGACCCAGCCGCTGCCCGAGATCGCGTAGTGGATGTGGGCCGGGCGCCAGTCGTTGACGCGGTTGCGCCACGGGTAAGGGCCGGGGCGGATGGTGCGGTAGGCGTAGTAGCCGTTCGCGTCGGTGAGGGTGCGCCCGCAGCCGCCGAAGTTGGGGTCGAGCGCGCCGATGTACTGGTCTTTCTTGTGGCGGTAGCGGCCGCTGGCGTTGGCCTGCCAGACCTCGACCAGCGCGCCCGCCACCGGCCGGCCGAGCTGGTCGTGCACGTAACCGTGCACGACGATGCGCTCGCCCACCGGCAGGCCGCCCTGGGCCCAGTTCAGGATCAGGTCGTTGTCGAGCGGGCCGAGCTCGTCGGCCCGGAACACCGGCGCGGTCACCTCGGACAGCGAGTTCTGCAGCGAGATCAGCGCCAGCCGCGGGCTGCGCAACACGCTGGTCTTGTAGGCCGGCGCGAGCGCCGGCGGGTGCGACGTGGTGTCGCGCATCAGGTATTCGGCGTCGGCGGCGGGGGCTCGTCCCATGGGGTTCTTTCGGGGGCTGTCGAGGGCGCCACTGTAGGGGCTCGCCGGGCGCCGGACAATTGATTTGTCGTCGCGCTTTCGATCACCTGGCGTTATCACCGGCTGCCGCGCGACCGGGCTGCCCGGTGGCCGGCGGCCTGGGCCCGCACGGCCGCGATGAAGGCCCGCACGCCCGCACTCGTGACGGGCTCAGTCCGCAGGATCAGGCCGACTGGCTCGTCGGGCGTCAGCTCGATGGCCAGCCGGCGCAGCGTGCCGGTGGCCAGATCGGGCGTCGCGGCACCCAGAGGCGTGAACCACAGGTTATCGCCGTGCAGCACCAGCGCGCGTGCCAGCGAGGTGTCGAGCGTCTCGACCACGCCGGCCTGCGCACGGATCCCGTGGCGTGCCAGAAAGCCGTCGGCCACCTGCCGGATCAGCGTGCCGGCCGGCGGCAACACCAGCGGGTGCGCGCCGATTGCGGTCAGCGCCGGGGCGGTGCTCGCGCCGCGCCGCCGGGCCTTGGCGGCGTCGGCGGGCGCCAGCGCGTGGCCGGGACGCAGCACGATCACCAGCGGCTCGGCATACACGTGCTCGAAGCTCAGCCCGGCCATCAGTTCGGGGTCGGACAGGCGGCCGAGCACGACGTCGAGTTCGCGCGCGCGCAGCAGCTCGATCAGGCGCGCGTTGCGTTCGGTGATCACGCGCACGTTCGAGCGCGGCCGGTGCGCCGCGCCGGCCCGCAACACGCCGGGCAGGAACGACGCCGCCACCGTGGGCAGCACGCCGATGCGCAGCGGCGCGCCGACGGGCTCGCGCAACACGCTGTCGACCGCCAGGCCGAGCGCGTGGACGCTGTCGTTGGCGTGGCGCATGAAGGCTTCGCCGTCGGCGGTCAGCGCCGCCCCGACGCGGCCGCGCACGAACAGTGGCCGCCCGAGCAGCGCTTCGAGCTCGTTCAGCGTCTTCGTCACTGCCGGCTGGGTGATCGACAGCGCCTGCGCCGCGCGGCGCAGGTTGCCGAACTGCGCCACGGCCAGAAAACACTGCAGGTGGCGCAACCGGATGCGGCCGAGCGCGGTGGCGCGCGGGTCACGCGCGAGAGCCTCGGGCGGGCCGTCGGTGGCGGGGCCGGTGGCGGGGCCG
>JAGWTP010000176.1 GCA_028868895.1 Burkholderiales bacterium | reverse complement strand
TCGTCACCAAGCGACCGCCCCTGCGATGTCCCTACCGACCATCGACGCGCTCCATAGCAAGGCCTTCGTTCCAGCCCGCACCGCGGCGTTGCAGCGCGCTGCGCCGCGCCCGCGCCCTCGCCCTCGCCCTCGCCCTCGCCCTCGCCTTCGATGATGCTGCCCTCGATCCCCGCCCCGGTGCTCGCCGCGTTTGTGGTCGCGAGCCTGGTGCTCGCCGCCACGCCGGGCCCGGGCGTGCTGTACATCGTCACGCGCACGCTGGCGCAGGGGCGGCGCGCCGGGCTGGCGTCGGTGGCCGGCGTGGCGCTCGGCAACTTGGGCAACGCGCTCGCCGCCTCGTTGGGCCTGGCCGCGTTGCTGGCGGTCTCGGCGCGGGCGTTCGATGCCGTCAGGTTCGCCGGCGCAGCCTACCTCGTGTACCTGGGCATCCGATCCTTGCGCGCCGCGCCGCTGCCAAACGGCCTCGCGCCGCCCGCAATGCCCCGCGTTCAACATCTTCTGCGCGACGGTTTCATCGTCGCGCTGCTCAACCCGAAAACCGCGTTGTTCTTCGCCGCGTTCCTGCCGCAGTTCATCGACCCGGCCGCCCCGGCACTGCACAGCGTGCTGTTCGGTGCAACCTTCGTCGCGGTCGCCGCGTGCACCGACACCGCGTACGTGCTCGCGGCCGGCGTGGTCGCACCGGCGCTCGGCAGTTTCAAGGATGCGGGCCGGCTCGGCCGCTGCGCCGCAGCGGCGGTCTACTTCGGGCTCGGCATCTTCGCCGCGGCGTCGGGCTCGCGCGGCGCGAGATGACGCGCGAGCGGTCCGGAATCGGAGCCGCGCACTCCGTCATGTCGCGATCGGAGACGGAGGAAGACGGGGCGCACAAGCGCGCGGTCACGTCGACGGTTGTGGCCGCGGCCGGTGCTCCGCGCCTCCGGGTGGCTGCGCCATGCGGGCGTTCGCCGCAACCACCGATGCCTCGCGGCCGTCAGTGGTTGTCGCGCGGCACGAACGCGCCGCGCTTGCCGACCAGAAAGTCCAGGTCCACCCCCTGGTCGGCTTGCAGCACGGTGTCGACATACAGCTTCCAGTAGCCGCTGGAGAGCGGCGGCGGCGGCGCCTTCCATTCGGCCAGGCGCTGCGCCAGCTCGGTGTCGCTGATGTGCAGGTGCAGCTTGCGCCGCGGCACGTCGAGCTCGATCAGGTCGCCGTTGCGCACCACCGCCAGCGGGCCGCCGGCCGCCGCTTCGGGCGCGGTGTGCAGCACCACGGTGCCGTAGGCGGTGCCGCTCATGCGGCCGTCGCTGATGCGCACCATGTCGGTGATGCCCTTGCGCAGCACCTTCGGCGGCAGCGGCATGTTGCCGACCTCGGCCATGCCGGGGTAGCCCTTCGGGCCGCAGTTCTTCAGCACCATCACGCAGGTCTCGTCGATGTCGAGGTTCTCGTCGTCGATGCGGGCGTGGAAGTCCTCGATGTTCTCGAACACCACCGCCCGGCCGGTGTGCACCATCAACGCCGGCGTGGCCGCGCTGGGCTTGATGACCGCGCCGCGCGGCGCGAGGTTGCCGCGCAGCACGGCGATGCCGGCCTTGTCCTTGAACGGCTGGCCCAGCGGCTTGATGACCTCGGTGTTGTAGTTCTGCGCGTCGGCGATGTTCTCGCCGATGCTGCGACCGTTGGCGGTGATCGCGCCCAGGTGCAGGTGCGGCGCGATCTCCTTCATCACCACGGCCAAGCCACCGGCATAGCAGAAGTCTTCCATCAGGTACTTGCCAGAAGGCTGCAGGTTCAGCAGGCAGGGCAGCTCGCTGGCAAGCCGGTCGAAGTCGTCGATCGAGAGTTCGACGCCGATGCGCCGCGCCATCGCCACCAGATGGATCACCGCGTTGGTCGAGCCGCCGATCGCCGCCAGCGTCTTGATCGCGTTCTCGAACGCCTCGCGCGTGAGCACCTGCGACAGCTTCAGGTCTTCGTGCACCATCTCGACGATGCGCCGCCCTGCCGTGCGCGCGAGCACGTTGCGGCGGCCGTCGACCGCCGGGTAGGCGGCGTTGCCGGGCAGGCCCAGGCCGAGCGCCTCGACCATGCTGGCCATCGTGCTGGCGGTTCCCATCGTCATGCAGTGGCCGTGGCTGCGGTGCATGCAGCTCTCGGCCTCGAAGAAGTCGGCGAGCTTGAGCGTGCCGGCGCGCACCTGCTCGCTCATGCTCCACACGCCGGTGCCCGAGCCGAGTTCCTGGCCGCGCCACTTGCCGTTGAGCATCGGGCCGCCGCTGACGCCGATGGTGGGCAAGTCGACACTGGCCGCGCCCATCACCAGCGACGGCGTGGTCTTGTCGCAGCCCATCAGCAGCACCACGCCGTCGATCGGATTGCCGCGGATGCTCTCCTCGACGTCCATGCTCGCGAGGTTGCGGTACAGCATCGCGGTCGGCCGCAGCAGCGTCTCGCCCAGGCTCATCACCGGGAACTCGAGCGGGAAGCCACCGGCCTCGTAGACGCCGATCTTGACCTGCTCGGCCAGCGTTCTGAAGTGCGAGTTGCACGGCGTGAGCTCGCTGTAGGTGTTGCAGATGCCGATCACCGGCCGGCCGTCGAACTGGTCGTGCGGCACGCCTTTGCCCTTGACCCAGCTGCGGTAGTTGAACCCGTCGCGGTCCTGGCGACCGAACCATTGCTGGCTGCGCAGTGGGCTGTTGCCCCCACGGCTGCCGGGTACGGCAACCGGCCCCCCGAGGGGGCGTCGCCCGTCTTGGGGCGGCCCGGCGTCAGGCTCCTCGGGCTTCTTGCGCTGCTTGCCGCTGTCTCGAGGGTCGTTACTCATGGGTGTGCTCGGTTTCCCGGTGTCGTTGAAGGAACTCAGGTCATATTATGGTAGGACGATTGACCGCGCCAGCCGCTGAAAACCCGGGAGCCCACCTTGCCTGCGAACCTGCCCCAACCCGACGTCCTGACGGTGGCCAATTTTCCGTCGTTCCTGATGGAGCCGCTGGAGGCCGCGTACACGGTGCACCAGCGCCTGCACGAGACCGACCCGGCCTTGTTCACCAGAATGGCGCCGCGCATCCGCGCCATCGCTGCCAGCGGCGATTCGAAGGTCGGCACTGAGCTGATCGCGCAACTGCCGGCGCTCGAAATCATTTCGGTGATGGGCGTGGGCTACGACGGCATCGACGTGGCCGCGGCCAAGGCGCGCGGCGTGGTCGTGACCCACACCCCCGGCGTGCTCAATGACGACGTGGCCGATCTGGCGATCGGGCTGATGCTCGCCTGGGCGCGCCAGCTGCCGCGCGCCGACCGCTACGTGCGCTGCGGCGACTGGGCCCGCGGCCCGCTGCCACTCGGGCGCAAGGTCTCGGGCGCGCGGCTCGGGCTGGTCGGCATGGGGCGCATCGGCCAGGCGATTGCGCACCGCGCCGCCGCGTTCGGCATGAGCATTGCCTACACCGCGCGCAGCGTCAGGGCCGACGTGCCGTACCGCCACCTGCCCACGGCCGCGGCGTTGGCCGCGCAGAGCGACTTTCTGGTCGTCATCACGCCCGGCGGCGCGGCCACGCGCAAGCTGATCGACGCGCAGGTGCTGGCCGCGCTCGGCCCGCAGGGCTGCCTGGTCAACGTGGCGCGTGGCTCGGTCGTCGACGAAGCGGCGCTGATCGCTGCGCTGCAGGCCGGCACGCTCGGCGGCGCCGCGCTCGACGTGTTCGAGAACGAACCTGCCGTGCCGCAGGCATTGCGCGAACTCGACAACGTGGTGCTCACGCCGCACATCGGCAGCGCCACCGCCCAGACCCGGCGCGCGATGGCCGAGCTGGCGTTCGCGAACCTCGACGCCGGGCTGAACGGCCGCGCGCTGCTCACGCCGGTGCCGGAGTGCCGGTGAGCACCCGCCCGGCGTGAACGCCGCGTCCGGGAAAGCCCGCAGCAAGCGGCGATTCAAACATCATACGATATGAGCACAAGACTCACCCGACCGATCCACTCGAAGGAGACATGCGCATGAAGCTGAAGACCTGGATCGCCGGCGCCCTTACCGGCGCGGCGCTGCTGGGGGCCGCCGCCCCCGTGATGGCCCAAGAAAAGCTCACCGTCTGGTGGGTCAAGGGCTTCTACAAGTCCGAAGACGACGCGCTATTCGCCGCGATCAAGAAGTTCGAGGCGCTGCACAAG
>JAGWTP010000175.1 GCA_028868895.1 Burkholderiales bacterium | reverse complement strand
AAGGCGCGCTGGACAAGTGGAAGGCCGACTACAAGAAGAAGTTCGGCATCGACGTGCAGGTGTACGCACCCTACGTCTATGACGCCGTCAACGTGATGGTTGCCGCGATGGTCAAGGCCGGCTCGGCCGACCCCAAGGTCTACCTGCCGGTGCTGGCCAAGACCACGGGCTACAAGGGCGTGACCGGCACGATCAGCTTCGACGAAAAGGGCGACATCAAGAACGGTGCGCTCACGCTGCACACCTACCGCGACGGCAAGGAAGTGAAGCTCGGCGTCGTCCACTGATCGGCGCTGTCCACCACGAGTCAGCAGGGCGCCTTCGGGCGCCCTTTTTGTTGGGAGGGCCGCTCGCCGGGTCGACCGGCTACAGCCGGATGCCTGCGCCGGCCGCCGCGAGGATCAGCAGGCTGGTGGACGGCAGCGGCAGCGGCACTTCGCCCTGGCCCTGCCAGGAACCCAGTCCCTTGGGGTGGGTGCTGTCGAGCAGCACCTCCCACACACCCGCAGGCAGCAGGAACGCGCGGTCTTCGGCGCTCGCGTTGATCAACATCAGCAAGGGTGCGGCCGCGCTCCCGGGTTGACCGATCAGGCAGCCCAGCACGCGCTCGTCCGGATCACGCCAGGCGTCGCCACGCAGTGGTTGGCCAGCGCCGGTCAGCCAGGTCAGGTCGTGCAGGCCGAGCGGGTCGGTCAGGCCGCTGTACCAGCGGTTCGCGAACGGTTGAGCGGCGCGGCGTAGCAAGATCACCCGCGCGGTGTAAGCAGCCAGGTCGGCGTCCGCCGTGGACCAGTCGATCCATGTGGTCGGGCTGTCGTGGCAGTACGGGTTGTTGTTGCCGCCCTGGCTGTGGCCGAGTTCGTCGCCGGCGCACAGCATCGGCGTGCCCTGGGCCAGCAGCGTCGTTGCGAGCAACGTGCGCTGCAGACGACGGCGCAACGCATTGACGGCGGAATCGTCGCTGGCGCCTTCGACGCCGGCGTTGAAGCTCAGATTGTTGGCGGTGCCGTCGCGGTTGTCTTCGCCGTTGGCCAGGTTGTGCCGCTCGCGGTAGCTCACCAGGTCGCGCAGCGTGAACCCGTCGTGCGAGACCACGTAATTGACCGATTCGGCCGGCGACCGCGCGCGCGCCTGGTACAGGTCCGAGGACGCGCACAGGCGCTGTGCGAACGCGCCCCGCGTGCTCGGGTGGCGCAGCCAGAAGCTGCGCACATCGTCGCGGAACTTGTCGTTCCATTCGGCCCAGCCGTTCGGGAATTCGCCGACCTGGTAGCCGCCCGGGCCCAGGTCCCACGGCTCGGCGATCAGTTTCACCGGCGCCAGCACCGGGTCTTGCGCGACGGCGGCAAAGAAGGCGGCGCGGCGCGAAAAGCCTTCGTCGCCGCGGCCGAGTATCGGTGCGAGGTCGAAACGGTAGCCGTCGACGTGCATCTCGGCCACCCAGTAGCGCAGCGAGTCCATCACCAGTTGCAGCACGCGCGGGTGGCGCAGGTCGACGGTGTTGCCGCAGCCGGTGTCGTTCTCGTAGCCGTGCCTTGCCTGCGGCGGCAACCGGTAGTAGCTGGCGTTGTCCAGGCCCTTGAAGCTCAGCATCGGGCCGCTTGCGTCGCCTTCGGCCGTGTGGTTGAAGACCACGTCGAGGATCACCTCGATGCCCGCGCCGTGCAGCGCTCGGACCATCGCGCGGAACTCGTCGCGCAGCGCACCGCCATCGTCGGGCGTGTGGCCCAGGCGGGGCTCGGGGGCGAAGAAGCCGAGCGTGTTGTAGCCCCAATAGTTCGTCAGCCCCATCCGCACCAGGCGCTCTTCGTCGATGCGGTAGTGCACCGGCAGCAGGCTCACGGCGGTGACGCCGAGCCGGCGCAGGTGGGCGATCGAGGCCGGGTGGCCCAGCCCGGCGTAGGTGCCGCGCAGCGCCTCGGGAACGCCGGGGTTGCGCTTCGAGAAACCCTTGACGTGCAACTCGTACAGCACCGTGTCGGCCCACGCGGTCGCGGGCGGGCGGTCGTCGCCCCAGTCGTACGCATCGGCGACCACGCGTGCCTTCAACGCGCTGGCGGCGTTGTCGCGCGTGTCCATCTGCCGCGGGTGCGCGCGGTCGGCGGCGAAGTGCTCGTCGGCCCACACGTGGCGGCCGACGATCTCGCGCGCATACGGGTCGAGCAGCAGCTTGGTCGGGTTGAAGCGGTGGCCCTTGTCGGGTCGCCACGGGCCGTGCGCGCGCAGGCCGTAGACCAGGCCGGCGCCGGCGCCTGCAAGGTGGCCGTGCCAGACGTCGTTGGTGTGGCCGGGCAGGCGATGGCGGGCGACTTCGCGCGTGCCGGAAGGGTCGAACACGCACAGGTCGATGGCCTGCGCGTTGGCCGAGAACACCGCAAAGTTCACGCCGTCGGCGTCGCAGTGCGCGCCCATCGGCCACGGCCGGCCCGAGGTGATTGCCGTCGACGGCTCGCCCACCGAGTCGACTGACTCGCCGGACGGTGCCGTGCTCGCGGTCAAGCGTTCCATTCGAACATCACGGTGGCCAGTGGCGGCAGGTCGACCACGATCGACTGCGCGCGGCCATGGCAGGCCACCGCTTCGGCGGTCGCAGCCCCCAGCGGCGTGCCGACGTTGCTGCCGCCGTAGTGCGCCGAATCGGTGTTCAGGCACTCGCGGTAGGTGCCGGCGTTCGGCACACCCAGACGGTGGCCGCGGTGCGGCGTTGGCGTGAAGTTGCAGGCCACGACGACCAAGGCGTTCGGGTCGGCGCCGCGCCGCACGAAGCTCAGCACCGAGCGATCGGCGTCGCCGTGATCGATCCACTCGAAGCCCTCGGGCACGAAGTCGCGCTGGTACAGCGCCGGTGTGGCACGGTAGAGACTGTTCAGGTCCCGCAACAGACTTTGCATGCCGCGGTGAAGGTTCGATGCGCCAGGCTCGTCGAGCAGGTGCCAGTCCAGGCTCTGGTCGTGGTTCCATTCACGCTCCTGCGCGAACTCGCAGCCCATGAACAGCAGCTTCTTGCCGGGGTGAGCGAACATATAGCCGTAGTAGGCGCGCAGGTTGGCGAACTTCTGCCAGCGGTCACCCGGCATCTTGGCCAGCATCGAGCCCTTGCCGTGCACGACCTCATCGTGCGAGAGTGGCAGCACGAAGTTTTCGTTGAAGGCATAGACCAGGCTGAAGGTCATCTCGGCGTGGTGGTGCCTGCGGTGGATCGGGTCGCGCTGCATGTATTGCAGCGTGTCGTGCATCCAGCCCATGTTCCACTTGTAGTGAAAGCCCAGGCCGCCGGCGTAGGTGGGCCGCGACACCGCCGGGAACGCGGTCGACTCTTCGGCCAGCGTGATCGCCTGGGGCCGCTCCACGCCGACCACTTCGTTCATGCGGCGCAGGAAGGCGATCGCCTCGAGGTTCTCTCGCCCGCCGTGCTGGTTGGGCACCCACTCGCCGGCCTTTCGGCTGTAGTCGCGGTACAGCATCGACGCGACCGCGTCCACCCGCAGCCCGTCGACGCCGTAGCGCTCGAGCCAGAACAGGGCATTGCCGACCATGAAGTTGCGCACTTCGGTGCGACCGAAGTTGTAGATCAGCGTGTTCCAGTCCTGATGAAAACCTTCGCGCGGGTCGGCGTATTCGTACAGCTGGGTGCCGTCGAAATCGGCCAGGCCGTGCGCGTCGCTCGGGAAGTGCGCCGGCACCCAGTCGAGCAGCAGCCCGAGGCCTTGCGCGTGGCAGCGCTCGACGAAGCGCCGAAAGCTGCTCGCGTCGCCGAAGCGCGAGGTCGGTGCGTACAGCCCCAGCGGCTGGTAGCCCCACGAGCCGTCGAAGGGGTGCTCGCTCACCGGCAACAGTTCGAGGTGGGTGAAGCCCATCTCGCGCGCATAGGGCACGAGCGTGTCTGCGAGTTCGTCCCAGTTCAGCCAGCGCCCGTGGCCGGCGTTCGATCCATCGGCCACGCGCCGCCAAGAACCGAGGTGGACCTCGTAGATGCTGACCGGCGCCTCGAGTGCGTTGGCCTGCCGGCGCGCTTCGGACTTCGGCACCACCGCGGGCAGGTGCCCGACGACGCTCGCCGTGGCCGGGCGCAACTCGGCTTGCAGCGCGTAGGGGTCGGCCTTGTGCGGCAGCACCCGGCCGTCGCCGGCGCGGATCTGGTATTTGTAGCGCGCACCGCCGCTCACGCCCGGCAGAAAGATCTCCCACACGCCGCATTCGCGGCGCAGCCGCATCGGGTGGCGGCGCGCGTCCCAGA
>JAGWTP010000074.1 GCA_028868895.1 Burkholderiales bacterium | reverse complement strand
GGTGCCTCTGCCTGAGTTCGTCCAAGTAGTCCGCCCAAGCCTTCATCATGTCGCGCCGCTGCTCGATGAACTCCGCCCTGTCGTAGGCAGCGCCCAGCGGGCCGGACTTCCCATGTGCCAGTTGGGCCTCGATCACGTCCGGCGCCACGTTTAGCCGCTCCACCATCACGGTGCGGGCCATCGCCCGGAATCCATGGGGAGTCATCGTCTCGTTGTCGAAGCCCAGCCGGCGCAGAGCAACGCGGACCGTGTTCTCGCTCATCGGCCGCTTGGCACTGATCAGGGACGGAAACACGTATCGCCCTCGGCCGGTCAGCGGCATCAGATCCTTCAGAGCGTCTACAGCCTGGGTGGCGAGCGGAACCAGATGCGGCCTTCCGTTGATCTTCTCCCGCTTTGTCCGCTTCATCTTGGCGGAGGGTATCGCCCACATCCTTGCCTCGAGATCCAGCTCGGCCCACTCCATCTGCCGGATGTTCCCTGGCCGCTGGAAGAGCAGTGCCGACAGAAGCAGTGCCGCCCGGGTGACGGGGTGACCGTGGTAGCCGTCGATCGCGCGCATCAAGTCGCCGACCTGATCCGGTTCGACGATCGCCGAGACGTGCCTGGTCAGCACCGGCTTCAGTGCGCCGCGCAGATCCGAAGCGGGGCTGCGCTCACAACGTCCGGTCGCAACGCCGTATCGAAACACCTGCCCGCAGGCTTCCAGCAGAGAGTGAGGCAGTTCGCGCGTGCCACGTGCCTCGACGCGCCGCAGCGTCTGCAGCAGCATCGGTGCGCCGATCTGGGCAAGCGGAAGCTTGCCCAGCCAGGGGAAGATGTCCTTCTCGAGGCGCTCCATCCAGCGCTTGGCGTAGTGATCGCTCCAGCCGACCTTCTTGGTCGCGTGGAACTCGCGCGCGGTCACCTCGAAGCTGGCGTTGGCGTCGAACCGGGAGCTGAGACGGTCGACCTGCCTCGCGAGCACCGGGTCGATGCCTGATTGGTGTTGCTTCCGCGCATCGTCTCGAGCGGCCCGAGCATCCTTGAGGCTGACCTCAGGGTAGCAACCCAAGGAGAGGCGCTTCTCTTTGCCGTCGAAGTAGTACTTCCAGAACCAGCGCTTGGACCCGGTGCCGGCAACTTCGAGGTAGAGACCACCTGAATCGGTCGCCCGGGTGCGGGCTCTGCCCTGTGGGCAGAACGCGTTCTTGCACTGCTTGTCGGTGAGCATAGGGGAACAAAGCTCCAAATGGCATGACGAACGCCATTTGTTCCCCTACATGTTCCCCTACTTGCGCTGCGCTGCCGTGGGACGGCAGGAACCTTCCTGACTCAAGCGACCGGCTAAGTCGTTGATTCGGCGGGAAGTTCGGTCCGGCATGGGACCTGATGAAACGCTGGGATGGGGTGGCTGATGGGGCTCGAACCCACGACAACAGGAATCACAATCCTGGACTCTACCAACTGAGCTACAGCCACCAAAGTGCGTTCAAGTATAGCGGAAGCCACTTCATCGAAGCCCGCTGCAGCGTACGTTCTGCAGCAGCCGACGAATGCTCTCGCGACTCAGTTCGATGCCGGCCCGGAGGCGCTTGCGGCCGGCAACGCGCCGGGGCTGATCTCGACGTCGAACCGCCGTTTCAGCGCGGTGTAATAGGCCTGCGCTTCGGCGTTGCCCCACGCTTGCGCGTACTCCGCCTGCGCACGCGAGGCATCTGCCGTGGCCGGGTCCCGTCCCAGCACCTTGTCGATCTTCACGACCGCATAGCCCTGGTCGCCGAGGTCGACGCCAACGTAGGCCGGGAGCGTGGTGGTCGGTGCCTTCAGGATCGCGTCGAGCAACACGGGCGGGAGATCATGTGGCTGCGCCCGCGAAACTGTGATCGCGGCGTCTGGCATCACGGTGGCCGGCGCAGCGCGCAATTCGGCCAGACGAGCGGCGCCCAGTTTGCGCGCCTGCGCCGCGGCCTGCAATGTGACCAGGCGTTCGCGGATCTTGGCCTTCACGTCGGCGAGCGGCAACTGGTGCGCGGCTTCGTACTTGACCACCCGCCCCGAGACCATCGTGTTGGGGGCGATCTCGATGGCTTCGGTGTTGCGCTTGTTGCGGATTGCGTCGGCGCCGAACAGCGCGTCGAGGAATTTGGGGTTCGCCAGTGCACCGGTCGCACCCGGCGGTGCAACGCGTTGCACGTTTTGTGCCGTGCGCAGTTCGAGGTTGAACTTGTCAGCCACCGGTTTCAGGCTGTCGGGCTGCTCGTAGACCATGTTGGTGAATGCCACCGCGGCATCGGCAAATCGCTTTTGAGCGAGCTGCGTCGTCACCTCGCGCTCGATCTCCGGACGCACCGAATCGAAGCTGCGCGTCTCCCCACCGCGCACCGCGGTGAGCTTGACGATGTGGTAACCGAAATCGCTCTTCACGAGACCGCTGATCTCGCCCGGCTTGAGCGCGAAAGCTGCGTCTTCGAGCGGCTTGGCAGCGAGGCCACCTCGGCCGAAGAAGTCGAGGTCGCCACCCTTCTCGGCCGAGCCGGGATCATCCGAAAACTTGCGCGCGAGGTCGGCAAACGCGCCCGGATTCTTCTTCAGTTCGGCCAGCAAGCCCTCGGCTTTGGCCTTGGCCTTCTCGCGATCGGCGGCCGATGCATTCGCATCGACCTTGATCAGGATGTGGCTGGCGCGGCGCTCTTCGGGAACCGTGTAGCGCTTGATGTTGGCCTTGTAGTAGTCCTGAAGATCCTGATCCGAAACAGTGATGCCCTTCTTCAACGCATCCAGATCGAGCACGACGTACTCGACGGCCTCGGACTCGGGTGCCTGGAACTGCGCGGCATTCGCAGGATCCTTGTAGAACTTCTCGATTTCGGCATCGGTCGGTGCGACCTTGGCGATCGCGTCCTGGGTCGCAAAACGCTGTATTTGCACCTCACGCTGCTGGAACATCGCGTCCAGCGCGGCGTTGGTTGCGCTGAGCGGTGCAAAGACGGTTCCGGTCACGCCTTGCAGAACCTGGCGCAGTGAAAAGTCCTGGCGCAACCGCTGCGCGAACATTTCCGACGACATGCCCTGCGCTGCGAGCGCTTCCTTGTTGACACTGCCGTCCGGGTTGCGCAGGAACGCGAACTGCGGGTCGGTGGCGAACAGATGCTGAAGGCGCGCGTCGGTGATGCGCAGGTTGAGTTTGTCGGCGGCGGCCAGCAACACGCGCTCGCGAATCACCGCATCGAGCGACTGGCGCTTCATTTCAGGCGTGTCGAACAGCTTCGGGTCGACATTGGGCATTTGCCGACGGATGCGGTCCATCTGCTCGCGTTGCGCCTGCTCCCACTCGTTGCGGGTGATCTTGTGGCCGTCGACCTTCGCCACCGTGGTCGCGACATCGCCCATGAAGCTGCCGTATCCCTGGTACACGCCGCCGCCGACGAACGCGAGCACGACGAAACCAAGAATCACTTGCAGCAGCCAGGTGTGCTTGCGGAAGAAATCGAACATCGAATGCCTCTGTCTAGGGGCCGCTCGAGCCATTGAGGTACAAGCGAAAAGGGTGCGGCGCCCAGGCGCCGGCCCAACATGCAAGCCCAGATGCGAAAAAGGCGAACCGGGGTTCGCCTTTGACTGGTTGCGCCGAAGATTCTAGCCGAGGCCTCGTGCTGCGTTGCATTGCAACAGTTGCCGCGCGCATCGGAATCGCGGGCCGTTTCGGTGGTGGGTGCTGAGGGGTTCGAACCCCCGACCTACGCCTTGTAAGGGCGCCGCTCTACCAACTGAGCTAAGCACCCGTCGATCTACCTGCCAGCCGTCGAGCGGCTCAGTTGAGCGCGTCTTTGAGCGCCTTGCCGGGGCGGAACTTCGGCACCTTGGCGGCCTTGATCTTGATCGTTGCACCGGTGCGCGGGTTGCGCCCGCTGCGCGCTGCACGCTTGCCGACGCTGAACGTTCCGAAGCCCACGAGGGAGACGGTATTGTTCTTTTTCAGCGTGGACTTCACGCCGCCGATCACAGCCTCCAATGCACGCGCTGCGGCAGCCTTGGAAATGTCGGCCTGCTTGGCGATGTGCTCGATCAACTCGGACTTGTTCACGGATCGTCCTCCTCTGAAGGTATTTCACAATGAATTCGGATGGGTGTTCGAACTGCATCGGCGGTGGTGCAGCTTGTCGAACGATTAAAGCTTCGCACTTACCGAGTGTCAAGCGCGGAAGCGGATTCTATTCGTAATCGCACGCCCTCAAACGAGGGGAAACCGAGGGCCTGCACGCTTGACAACACGGGGCGAACGGCGCGCGTCCATTCGGGTTTCCGAAGCCCGCGATGGCGCGCCCGATCGGTCGACCTAACGGACGGGCGCCCGCACGACCATGGCCACTGCGATGGCGGTCAACAGCATGCCCAAGGCCATGCTGCCGGTGAACGATTCGTCGAACAGCAGCCACGCCAGCGCCGCCGTGCATGGGGGTACGAGGTACATCAGGCTGGTCACGGCTGTTGCCGCGCCGCGCTGGATCAGCAAGTACAGCAGCGAGCTTCCGCCCAACGTCAGGACCAGAACCGACCACGCCAGCGCGCCGACCATCGGTGGGCGCCAGACCACCGGTTCGGTCTCGAGCATGGCCAGCGGCAAACTCACGATCAGCGCTGCCGACAACTGGATCGCGCTGGCAGTGCGCACGTCGCAGGCGGCGACAAAGCGCTTTTGATACAGCGTGCCGATCGTGATGCTCAGAAGGGCGATCACGGCCAATGCCAGGTTCGACGGCGTGATTTCGCCGCCGCCGAGCTTGTGCCACACCACCAGCGTGATGCCCAGCAGGCCCAGCGCGAGACCGAGCCACTGCGAAGTGGGCGCGCGTGCTGGCGGCACGGCCTGGCCTCGTGCACCGATCCAACTCGACCACAGCGCGGTCAGGACCGGCTGCAGCCCCACCAGCAGCGCCACGGTGCCCGCGCCGATGCCGGCCTTGACCGCCGACCACACGCCGCCCAGGTAGCCCGCGTGGATCAAGACGCCGACGACGGCCAGGTGACCCCATTGCACCGGGTCGCTCGGCCAGTCGACCCGCGCCAGTCGGATCCATGCGAGAAAGCACACGAGCGACAACGCATATCGAATCGAAAGAAACGTGAGCGGAGGGGCATATGGCATGCCGAAGCGCGCCACCACGAAACCGGTGCTCCAGATCAGCACGAAGACCCACGGCATGGCGCGGATCAAGGTACCGCGCCGGGAGGTGACAGCCATCGAATCAGCGCACCTTGGCGCGAATTTCGGGCAAGGCCTTTTGCAGGTAGTACACCATCGACCAGATCGTCAACACGGCGGACAAGTAGATCAGCCAGGTGCCCCAGCGTTGCGTGTCGATCAGCCCGAACAATACGCCGTGGTACAGCAGGAACGGGATAGCGACCATCTGCACCACCGTCTTCACCTTGCCGAGCATGTGCACCGCCACGCTGCGCGACGCGCCGATCTGCGCCATCCATTCGCGCAGCGCCGAGATCGCAATTTCGCGGCCGATGATGACGAACGCGACCAGCGCGTGCAGACGATTCAGGTGCACCAGCACCAGCAGCGCCGCGCAGACCATGAACTTGTCGGCCACCGGATCGAGAAAAGCGCCGAACGACGAGGTCATGTTGAGTCGACGCGCGAGGTAGCCATCGGCCCAGTCGGTCAGCGCGACGACGACGAACAGCACGGTGCCGAGCAGGTTCTGCATCGGCGCGGCCAGGTCGATGTAGAACACGCCGACGATCAGCGGGATGAAGACGATGCGCGCCCAGGTCAGAAGCGTCGGCAGATTGAAAAACATCACGCGATTGTGAACCGACTTTTCGGTCGAATCGGGCGGTGACCGGCCCCGGGTTCACGGGTCGAGCGTACGCGGCTTGAACTTGCGATCGTCGTCGAACAGAAAAGTCTCGGTGAAGCGCCACGGCTTTGGCAGCCGGGAAACATCGCCAAAGGGCGCCGAGCGTTGCACCGCGTCGATGGCAAGCTGCGTGGTGTCGTTGGCCTGGCTCGGGTGGCGCAAGACGTTGATTCGACGAATGCTGCCGTCGCCGTTCAACTCGATTTCGAGCACCGGAATCGCCAGCAGCGGCTCCGGCACGTGGCCGGTGTAAGTGCCGCCCGGGTTCGCGGCGACCAGCCGATGCGCCGCCTGCAGCCGCACCTCGCCCCAGTTGCGCACCGGGCCCGGCGGGGGCAGGCGCAAGCTCGACGCGGTGGGCGCCGGCGTGCTCACCCGTGGGATCGTCGGGCCGGGGTTCGTCGCGGCGGTTGGCTTCGGTGGCGGTGGCACGGGTGATGAGCAGCCCGCGATCAGGCTCAACCCCACGAAGCCGAGCCGAATGCGCCGGTCAATGCAAGACACGATAGATCTCCTCGGCGAGTTCCCTGGAAATACCGTCCACGCCGAGCAGGTCTTCGACGCTCGCGTTGCCCACCCCGCGCACGCCACCGAAGCGCTGCAGCAACTTGGCGCGCTTCTTCGGTCCCACCCCGGCGATGTCTTCGAGCGCACTGCCGCCGGTGCGCACGCTGGCGCGGCGTGCGCGCATGCCGGTGATCGCAAAGCGGTGGGCCTCGTCACGGATCTGCGCCACCAGCATCAGCGCCGCCGAGTCGCGGCCGAGCGCAACCTTGGGGCGGCCGTCGGCGAACACGAGTTCCTCGAGCCCGACCTTGCGGCCCTCCCCTTTCTCGACTCCGACGATGCGGCCCAGGTCGATGCCGAGCTCCCCGAAGACCTCGCGCGCCACACCCACCTGGCCACGCCCGCCGTCGACCAGCACCAGGTCGGGCAGGCGTGCCTCGCCGCGGCTCGCACCTTCGGCAAGCTTGGCATAGCGGCGCGTCAACACCTGGCGCATCGCGGCGTAGTCGTCGCCCCCGGTGATGCCGGCGATGTTGTAGCGGCGGTATTGCGCGGTCTGCATCTTGTGGCCCTCGAACACGACGCAGGATGCTTGAGTCGACTCGCCGGCGGTGTGGCTGATGTCGAAACACTCGATGCGAAACGTGTCCATGTTCTCGACCGCCAGATCGAGCGCCTCGACGAGCGCACGGGTGCGTGCTTGCTGAGACCCTTCTTCGGCAAGCAGCTGGGCGAGCTTGAGTTGCGCGCCCTTGATGCACATGTCGAGCCAGGCGCGGCGCGGTTCGCGCGGCTGATGCTGGGCCGTGACCTTGACACCGCTTTGCAGCGACAGCGCCTCGATCAGCGCCTTGTCGACCGCATGGCTGAGCACCAGCATCGGCGGCACGTTGGCGTCGAGGTAGTGCTGCGCGATGAAGGCTTCAAGGACTCGCACTTCCGCAGCCGGCAGCGCCCCGTTGTGTGCAACGCCGGGCAGTGCCGGCTCGCCCGAGGCGTCGGCAGGTTCGTCGCTGACGGCGAGTTCCATCGCGTCGTCGACATGCTTCGGAAAATACGGCCGGTCGCCGAGGTGGCGGCCACCGCGCACCATGGCGAGATTGACGCACGCGCGGCCGCCTTCGACCTTGACGGCGAGGATGTCGGCATCCTTGGTCGTCACCCCGGAGTTGTCCTCGACCGCCTGCTGGTGCAGCACCCGCGACAGCGCGCCGATCTGGTTGCGGATCTCGGCCGCCTGCTCGAACCGCAAGGCGTCGGCGTGGGCCATCATCTGTGCCTGCAAGGTGTCCATCAGTTCCTGCTGCTCGCCGAGCAGAAAGCGTTCGGCGTGGCTCACGTCGCGCGCATAGTCGCCCGGCGCGATGAAGTTCACGCACGGCCCCGAACAGCGCTTGATCTGGTACAGCAGGCAGGCACGGGTGCGGTTGTTGAACACCGTGTCTTCGCAGGTGCGCAGGCGGAACACCTTCTGCAGCACCTGGATCGACTCCTTCACCGCCCACGCGCTCGGGAACGGGCCGAAGTAGCGGTGCTTCTGATCCACCGAGCCGCGGTAGTACGCAACCCTCGGGAAGTCTGCGGCGTTCAGGGCCTGCGCCGCGTTTGGCGCACGGGCCGACGTGATCTTCAGGTACGGGTAGCTCTTGTCGTCGCGAAACAGGATGTTGTAACGCGGACTGAGCGTCTTGATCAGGTTGTTTTCGAGCAGCAGCGCCTCGGCCTCCGAGCGCACCACGGTCGTCTGCAGGCGCACGATCTTCGTCACCATGTGGCCGATGCGCGTGCCGCCATGGTTCTTCTGGAAGTAGCTCGACACGCGCTTCTTCAGGTCGCGCGCCTTGCCCACGTAGAGAACCGCGTCGTTCGCGTCGAAGTATCGGTACACGCCCGGCAGGTTCGGCAGCGCCGCGACGTCGGCCAGCAGCTGCGCCCGCGCCGCGTCGTCGCCCTCGTCGGTAGTGGTTGAAACCGGCTCGTCGATCATCGGGTGCGATTGTGCCGCGATGCCTCCAGCCGGTGGCTCCGGAATAATGCGATCGATGCAATGGGATCTGTTCTGCCGCGTCGTCGACAACTTCGGCGACATCGGCGTGTGCTGGCGTCTGGCCGCCGATCTGGCATCGCGAGGCGAGCGGGTCCGCTTGTGGGTCGACGATGCTTCTGCACTGCGCTGGATGGCCCCCGACGGAGCAAGCGGCGTCACCGTGCACGCCTGGCCATCGATCGATGCCGGCGTGGCCCCGGCCGATGTGGTGGTCGAGGCTTTCGGCGCCGAGTTGCCGGCGTGGTTCGTTCAACGCATGGCACGGGCGCCGCGCGCGCCGGTCTGGATCAACCTCGAATATCTGAGCGCGCAGGCGTACGTCGAGCGCGCACATCGCTTGTCGTCGCCCCAGGTCAACGGGCCAGGCGCGGGGCTGCGCAAGTGGTTCTTCTATCCGGGCTTCACCGCGCGCACCGGCGGGCTGATCCGCGAGCCCGACCTGAGCCAGTGGCAGCGCGAGTTCGACGCGGGCGCCTGGCTGCAAGCCATCGGGGCGCCGGCGCAGGCGGGCGAACGGGTGGTGTCGATGTTTTGCTACGACCAACCCGCCCTGCCCGCGCTGCTCGATCAATGGGCCCACGCCGACCAGCCCGCGACGCTGCTGCTCGCCACGGCCGGACACGCAGCGCGCCAGGTGAGCGAGTGTCTCGGCGCGAGCCTGCGCCGCGGTGGATTGCGCGCCGTGCTGCTGCCGGCGCTGACGCAGCCCGACTACGACCATCTGCTGTGGGCCTGCGACCTGAACTTCGTGCGCGGTGAAGATTCATTGGCGCGCGCGCAGTGGGCTGGCAAGCCGTTCGTGTGGCAGATCTACCCGCAGCACGACGCCGTGCACATCGCCAAGCTCGACGCGTTTCTGGCGCGCTTTCTGGCGGGCACCGAGGTCCGATGGGCCGCCGATCTCGGTCGCTTCTGGCACGCCTGGAACGCCACGGTCGACCGCATCCCGGCGCTGCCCGCGGCGGCGCCCTGGCAGCGCCAGTGCGCAGCGTGGCGCGCGGGCTTGCTCGATCAACCCGACCTCACCACCCAGTTGATCGGGTTTGCGGCGCAAACGCGCTAAAATCGAAAGCTTTTCGCGTACCGGGCTCATGCCCGTGTGCGTGAACCCCAGGCGCGAGTTCGCGCCGTCTCCCCACTGCTCACGGAAACTGCTATGAAGACCGCAATGGAATTTCGCGCCGGCAACGTCATCATGCTCGGCAAGGACCCGATGGTCGTGCTGCGCACCGAGTACAGCCGCGGCGGCCGCAATTCGGCCACCGTGCGCATGAAGCTCAAGAGCCTGCTGTCCAACTCCGGCACCGAGGTCGTCTACAAGGCCGACGACAAGCTCGACCAGGTGATGCTCGACAAGAAGGAGTGCACCTACTCCTATTTCGCGGATCCGATGTACGCGTTCATGGACGCCGAGTACAACCAGTTCGAGGTCGAGTCCGAGAACATGGGCGACGCGATCCAGTACCTCGAAGACGGCATGCCCGTCGAAGTCGTGTTCTACGACGGCAAGGCCATCTCGGTCGAACTGCCGACCAGCCTGGTGCGCGAGATCACCGACACCGAGCCGGCCGTCAAGGGCGACACCTCGGGCAAGGTGCTCAAGACCGCGAAGATCGCGACCGGCTTCGAGATCTCGGTGCCACTGTTCGTGCAGACCGGCGACAAGGTCGAGATCGACACCCGCACCCACGAGTACCGCAAGCGCGTGTGACGTCGATCCGCATTCCGGTGTAGCGGGCGCCACGGCGCGAAGGGATCCCTTCGTGGTCCGGGCGCCTTTCTCGTTTGCGGGCTTCATCATTGCAGCATGGCCTTCGATTTTTCTGCTGTCAGCGCCCCGTTTCGCATGCAGCCCGGATTGCGTCGGCTGGCGCCGGGCGCGGCGCAGCTGACACCGAATCGCCTCGGCGAATGCGCGCTGGTCGAAAAGCTGGCGGTGCTGGCCGACCATGCCGGGCAGGCGCTGCTCTGCGCGCCCGGCTTCGATGCCGTGCCGGCGCTGCGCGCCCTGTCGGCCCACGCCGCCGCGGCGCATTCGCAGGCCCTCGCCTGGGACGGCGCTTCGACCTGGCATGCGAGACACCTGGGCTGGTCTGTTCACGATGGCGAACTGCGCGGCGACGGTCCGGTCAAGATCGGCGCCTGTCTGCGCGCCCTGCCCCGTGCCTGGCGTGCACCGGCGTTGCTCGCGCTTGCGTTCGCCGAAGACTTCGCGGTGATCGACGGCGCGACCGGCTGCATCCCGTGGCTCGCGGTGTGCCTGCCGTCGCATTGGGCGCCTGCGGACAAGATCGGCCGCCACTTCGCGCAAGTGCATGCCCCGGTGGCCGACAACCAGACGCTGATCGCGGCGAGCGACCATCTCGCCCGCCTCGTCACCGGCCAGGATCGCTGGGAGCGCTTCGTCTGGACCCTCACCCCTGATTCGCGGCTCGACCAGCACCCGAAGCGCCTCGACACCACAAGCTGGCCCGCACCCGCCGAGGCCCCCGCCGAAACGCTCGCAACGCACGCGTACTTTCGCACCGAGCGCCAGACTTTCATCCCGATGCCCGAGCAACGGCAGGCGATCTTCACGATCCATGTCGAAAGCCAGGCCCTCGCCGCCGCCATCACCACGCGTGAACGGGCGCGCCAATTGCACGACGCTCTCGCCAGCATGAGCCCGGCAGTGCTCGCGTACCGCGGCCTCACCGACGCGCGCGAGCGCCTGCTGGGCTGGTTGAGCCGGCGGGCCGGCGAGCCGCAGGGTTGAGCGCAGCTCCCGGCCGATGAACACCGAGCCGATCGTCCCCGCCAGGTTCGCGTTCAACGAAAACGGCGTCCCGTACTCGCCCGAATTCCACGACATCTACCACCCACAAGCCGGTGCCTGCGCGCAGGCCCGCCACGTCTTCCTCACCGGCAACGATTTGCCGCACCGCTGGTGGGGACGCGAGCGCTTCGTGGTGCTCGAGACCGGTTTCGGACTGGGCCACAACTTCCTGGCGACCTGGCAGGCCTGGCGCGACGACCCGCAGCGCTGTGCGCAGCTGTGTTTCATATCGATCGAGCGCCACCCGCTGACGCGCGAAGACCTGGCCTGCGTGCATCGCGACAGCACATCGCCCGAGCTGGCCGCTGCATTGCAAAGGGCCTGGCCACCGCTCACGCCCAACCTGCACCGGCTCGGCTTCGACGACGGGCGTGTTCAGCTGTTGCTGGCGCTCGGCGACGTGCAGGCCTGGTTGCCCGACCTGCTGGCATCGGTCGATGCGTTCTACCTCGACGGCTTCGCGCTCGCGAGCAACCCGCGCATGTGGGACGAGCGCGTCTGCAAGGCGCTCGGCCGCCTGGCGGCGCCGGGCGCAACGCTGGCCACATGGAGCGCGGCGCACGCGTTGCGCGCGCGGCTGACGAGTGCGGGCTTTCAGGTTCGGCTCGGCCCCGGCACCGGTGGCAAGCGCGACATCACGCTCGCGCGCTACGCGCCTGGATTCACGCCGCGGCGCGCACCCGCCCGCACCAGAGCAACGGGCACCATCGAGACGCGGGCGCTGATCGTCGGCGGCGGCCTGGCCGGCTGTGCCACCGCCTGGGCTCTCGCGGAGCACGGCTGGAACAGCACCCTGCTCGAACGCCGCCCAGCGATTGCCTCGGACGCATCGGGCAATCCGGCCGGCTTGTTCCACGGCACCGTCAATGCGCAAGACGGCGTTCACAGCCGCCTGCACCGCGCCGCGGCGTTGGCCGCGCGCGATGCGGTTCAGGTGGCGCTCGATCGGCACGCGGTGCCCGGCAGCACACAGGGTCTGCTGCGGCTGGAAACATCGCTTGAGCACGCGGCGATGCAGGCCCAGTTGAGGCGCCTGGGCCTGCCATCCGACTATGTGCTGGCGCTGGCCGCGAGCGAGGCGAGTGCGCTCGCCGGCATGGCACTGCCACAGCCCGCGTGGTTCTACCCGGGTGGCGGCTGGGTGCAGCCGGCCGGGCTGGCGCGTTCGTTCCTCGAACGTGCGGCAGCGCGGGTCGAGTTGCGCACCGCGGTCGAGGTGCACTCGATGCGCCATGACGGCACGCTCTGGTGGCTGCTCGACGCGCAAGGCCACGTGATCGACCGAGCAGCCACCGTCGTGCTCGCGAACGCCGGAGACGCCTTGCGACTGCTCGGCATGCCGGATTGGCCGATCGACGAGGTGCGTGGCCAGATCAGTCTGCTCGGCGCCGGCGCCGGCCGGTTCGTGTGCCCGCGCTTGCCGGTGGCCGGTGCCGGCTATCTGTTGCCCGAAGTCGACGGCCAGGCGATCTTCGGCGCGACGGCGCAGCGGGGCGACGGCGACGCGTCGGTGCGCCTCGAAGACCATGACGACAACCTCGCTCGACTGGGCCAGCTCATCGGCCGTCGCCCCGACGTGAATGCCGCCCGGTTGCAGGGCCGAACCGCGTGGCGCTGGAGCAGCCGCGATCGCCTGCCGGTGATCGGCGCGGTGCCCGACGTGACGCCGCAGCCCGGCGCCCGGCTCGATCAAGCCCGCTTCGTCCCGCGCCTGCCCGGGCTGTTCGTGTTCTCGGCGTTGGGTTCGCGCGGCATCGGCTGGAGCACGCTGGGCGCGCCGGTGCTGGCGTCGATCATCGCCGGTGCGCCGGTACCGCTGGAGGCGAGCCTGCTCGATGCGATCGACCCGGCGCGCTTCATGGTCCGCCGGGTTCGGCGCTCACCACACCCCTGAGCCTCAGCGCATCAAGTGGATTGCACAGCGCCGAGCCAGCGCCGGATCACCGCGTAGACACGCGGGTGGTTCAGCAGACCCATGTGGCCCAGGCCGGCGATCTGGACACGCTCGACGTCTCCGGTATCGCCTGCGTCAGCCGCGCTTGCGGTCGGCACCAGACCATCGCCGAAGGTCTTGCCGATCAACGAACCCCATGCCGAGTCGGACGCGTCGCCGAGGCTTGCGAACACCAGCCGCAGGGCCGGCGGCTTCGGCGCCCTGCGCGCACGTTGCAGGCCGTGTCGCAGGTCCTTGATGCCCTGGCTGCGCGCGTCGGCCATGCGGCCGAGCGGCCGCGTCAGCTTCGACAGGTTCAGTGCACCGGCGGCCAGGTGGCCGAGTTGCGCCAGCGGCGCGCCGTGGTGCGGCGAGCCGAGGCAAATGATCATCGGTGCCCGCGCCACCCACGCGAGCCCTTGCGACGCCGCCATCTCGTGCGCGCGGCGCGCCACCAGGCCGCCCATGCTGTGGCCGATCAGCAGCCACTCGCGCACGTGCGGTGCGGCATGAGCGGCACGCTGCAGCAGCGCGGCCAGCTGCGCCGCGTTGGTGTCGATCGACAAGCCGGAGTTGTAGCGCACGTGAATCGCGCTGACGTCGAGTTCGTGTTCGAGCAACGCGCCGTATTGGATCGCGCGAGCGGCAGGCAAGGCCTGCGCCCAGGGCGAGTCGATCCACGCGTCGGTGGGCAGGCTCCAGCTGTGCTCGTCGCAGGCCAGGCCGTGGAGGAACACGACCGCGCGCGGTCGCAGCGGTGCCAGCGCGGCGCGGCTCAATGGGAGTGGCGCTCCACCGGCATGAAGCCCCATCTGCACCGCCAGCGTATCGCCCGCGGCTGCGAGCGTGTCGCCCACCGCCCCGTTGATGGCGCTGCGCAGCGCCCGCTCTTTCGCGCCGGGCACCCGCTGCGGGTCGCTCGCGTGACGCTCGGCGGCGGCTGTCAACGCCAGCGCCGCGCCGCCACCGTGCCGAACCGCCGCGTAGACGCCTTGGGTGATCGCATCGTGCACGCCTTGCACGATGCGGGTGGGCACCGCCAATCCCGGAACGAGCAGCAGGGTTTCGAAGGTCTTGCCCGCGATGGCCTGGTGCATATCCTGCACCCGCGCGGTGGCGGCCTGGAAGCCCGCCTTCAAGGCCGGAGCGTAGGCGACGTTGCCGGAGGCCGGCCCAACCGATGCATCACCGGCCGCAGCATCTGCCGCAACCACCTGCAGGGGCGCCGCCGCGGCGTCCTTCGAAGGTGGGCGGCGCTTGCTCACATCAGGGTGCGGGCGGTCGGCCCTCGGCCGGCACGGAGCCGCTGCCGGCCTCGACTTCCGGTGCGTCGTCCGGCGCCGGATCACCGACCTTGCGGCCGGCCTTTTCCCTCAACTTTTCTTCTTTCTTCTTCTTTTTCGCCAGTTCACGCTGGCGCTTTTCGAACGAATAGTTTGGTTTGGCCATGGGCCGTGTCCTTCCGGTCAGGTGCAGGGAATGCGTCAGCCCCGAGGTTACGCGCTTTTCAGGGGCCGCCGCCGCGGTGACGGCCAGGCACGCTCAGAAACGCAGCGTCCTCACGCCCTGCGCCGTGCCGAGCAGACACGCACTGGCCTTGTTGCGCGCGAAGATGCCCACGCTGACGACACCCGGCCATTGGTTGATCTCCCGCTCCATGGCAGCCGGATCGGTGATGCTCAAGCCGCGCACATCGATGATCTGGCAGCCGTTGTCGGTGACCACACCGGACCGCAAGGCTGGCTCGCCGCCGAGCGCACGCAGTCGGCGCGCGATCAGCGCTGCGGCCATCGGGATCACCTCCACCGGCAGCGGGAAGCGGCCGAGCGTGGTGACGAGCTTCGATTCGTCGGCGATGCAGATGAAGCGCTCCGCCAGGTCGGCCACGATCTTCTCGCGGGTCAGTGCCGCGCCGCCGCCCTTGACCATGCAGCCGGTGTGATCGATCTCGTCGGCGCCGTCGATGTACACCGCCAGCGACTCGACCCGGTTCGCGTCGAGCACCTCGATGCCCAGCGCCAGCAGCCGCGCGGTGCTTTGCTGCGAGCTCGACACCGCGCCCCCGATGCGCACCGGCATGCGGCCCAGTGCGTCGATGAAGCAGTTCACGGTTGATCCGGTGCCCACACCGATCACCGTACCCGGCTCCACGTAGGCAATGGCCGCCTGCCCGACGAGGGCCTTGAGTTCGTCTTGCGTCATGTGCCCGATTATCGATGACGCGCCTGCGTCATCCGGCGTGGCCGACCATCGCCTGCGGCCGCACCCACGCATCGAACTGTTCGGCCGTGACCCAGCCCGACGCCAGCGCCGCCTCACGCAGGCTGCTGCCCTGCGCATGGGCCGCCTTGGCGATCTGCGCCGCCTTGTCGTAGCCGATGTGCGGGTTCAGCGCGGTGACGAGCATCAGCGAGCGCTCCACCAATTCGCCGATCCGTGCGCGGTCGGCCTCGATGCCGCGCGCGCAGTGCGCCTCGAAGCTGAGTGCGCCATCGGCGAGCAGCCGCATGCTTTGCAGCAGGTTGTGGACGATCACCGGCTTGAACACGTTGAGCTCGAAGTTGCCCGACGCGCCGGCCAGGTTCACCGCCACGTCGTTGCCCAGCACTTGGCAGGCGAGCATGGTCAATGCTTCGCACTGCGTCGGGTTGACCTTGCCCGGCATGATCGAGCTGCCGGGCTCGTTCTCGGGAATCGTGAGTTCACCCAGCCCGCAACGCGGGCCAGAGGCGAGCCAGCGCACGTCATTGGCGATCTTCATCAGCGACGCCGCCACCGTCTTCAATGCGCCATGCGCGAACACCATCGCGTCGTGCGCCGCGAGCGCCTCGAATTTGTTCGGCGCCGATACGAACGGGTAGCCGGTGGCCTGCGCGAGTTCGGCCGCCACACGCGCGCCGAATTCGGGGTGCGCGTTCAACCCGGTTCCCACCGCCGTGCCGCCGAGCGCCAGCTCGCGCAGGTGCGGTCGTGTGGTGCGCAGGTGGCGCATGCCGTGGTCGAGTTGCGCCACCCAGCCCGAGATCTCCTGGCCGAGCGTCAGCGGCGTCGCGTCCTGCAGGTGGGTGCGGCCGATCTTGACGACATCGGCGAACGCGATCGACTTGGACGCGAGCGTCTCGCGCAGCGTCGCCAGCGCGGGCAGCAGGCGGCCCTCGAGCGCCTGCAGGGCGGCCACGTTCATCGCGGTGGGAAAGACGTCGTTGGACGACTGGCCGCAGTTCACGTCGTCGTTCGGGTGAACGACCCTGGCCTCGCCGAGTGCGCCGCCGAGCAGCTGCGAGGCGCGGTTGGCAAGCACCTCGTTCATGTTCATGTGGGTCTGCGTGCCCGAGCCCGTCTGCCAGACCGAGAGCGGGAACTGCGCGTCGTGCAGCCCGGCCAGCACTTCGTCGGCCGCCGCGGCGATCGCGTCGGCCTTGGCCGCATCGAGCACGCCGAGTGCGTGGTTGACGCGCGCTGCGCTGCGCTTGACCAGCGCCAGCGCGCGCAGCAGCTCGGTCGGCATGCGTTCGGTGGAGATCGCGAAGTGGTGCAGCGAACGCTGCGTCTGAGCGCCCCACAGTGCGCCGCTGGCCACGGCAATCTCGCCGAAGCTGTCGCGTTCGAGCCGGTGGTCACTGGCAAGGGTCGAGTTCTGGGTGCTCATGCGCGCGTCCGTTCCGCTCTGACCGGGCTGCTCGGGCTGGGTGAGCTGCCGATGCAGGGCAAGTATGCATGCGCGCAACGGGCCGTTTGCGACAATGCCGGCCATGTCACTGCTGCCGTATTCACTCGCCCGCCCGTTGCTGTTCGGCCTGGACCCCGAGCATGCCCACGAGCTCACGCTGTCGTCGCTTGCGCGGCTGCAGAACACGCCGGCGCAATGCGTGTGGGCGCAGCAGCGCGTGCACGATCCGGTCGAAGTGGCCGGGCTCAGGTTCCCGAACCGCATCGGTCTGGCGGCCGGACTCGACAAGAACGGCCGCTGCATCGACGGCCTGGCGGCGATGGGCTTCGGGTTCATCGAGGTCGGCACCGTGACGCCGCAGGCACAGAGCGGCAACCCGAAGCCGCGCATGTTCCGCCTGCCCGAAGCGCAGGCGCTGATCAACCGGCTGGGCTTTAACAACGACGGGCTGGCGGCGTTCATCGGCAACGTCCAGCGTGCAAGTTTTCGCAGCCGTGGCGGCATCCTCGGCCTGAACATCGGCAAGAACGCGGCCACGCCGATCGAGCGTGCGGCCGACGACTACCTGCTGTGCCTGGACGGTGTGTACCCGCACGCCGACTACGTGACCGTCAACATCTCGAGCCCGAACACGAAGAACCTGCGCGCGCTCCAAGGCGACGACGCGCTCGACGAACTCCTCGGCGCAGTGCAGCAACGCCGGGCGCAACTCGCCGGGCGATACGGCCGCAGCGTGCCGGTATTCGTGAAGATCGCACCCGATCTGGATGAAGCGCAGGTCGGCGTGATCGCCGCCACATTGAAGCGCCACGCGATCGACGGCGTGATCGCCACCAACACCACGATCGCACGTGACGCGGTGCAGACGCTGCGCCACGGCCACGAGGCCGGCGGGCTGTCGGGTGCGCCGCTCCTTGCCGCTTCGAACCGCGTGATCGCGCAGTTGCGCGCGGCACTCGGGCCGGGCTACCCGATCATCGGCGTCGGCGGCGTGATGAGCGCGGCGGATGCACAGGCCAAGGTCGCGGCCGGTGCGAACCTGGTGCAGATCTACACCGGCTTCATCTACCACGGGCCGGCCCTGGTCGCTGCCGCGGCGCGTGCCCTGGCCACGCAAGGAGAACGAGCATGAACACCCGGGTGCTGGCCATCGAACGCTGCGTCATCACGATGCTGGCGGTGCTTCTGCTGTGGGCCGGTGGCCTCGAAGCGGCCCACGCGCAGGACGCCGCCGCGCTACTGGCACGCCATGCCAGCCTGCGCGAGCAGCTCGCGAGCAACCCATTCCACCGGCCACTGGTGCTCGAGTCGACCCAGACCTCGAACGATCTGAAAGGCGATGTCTACGCGGTGGTCGACCAGCCGTACACGGTTGTCGCAACGGCGCTGCAGGGCATGGACCACTGGTGCGCGCTGCTGATCCTGCACCTGAACGTCAAGGACTGCAGCACGGCCGGCAAGGCGCCGAACGAGGTGCTGAGCCTGTACCTGGGGCGCAAGTTCGACCAGCCGCTGGAAGACGCCTACCGCGTCGACTTCAACTACAGCGCCGCCACCGTCGGCGACGACTACCTGAAGGTGCAGATGAAGGCCGACACCGGGCCGCTGAGCACCCGCAACTACCGCCTCGCACTCGAAGCCGTGCCGCTGGACGCCAAGCGCAGCTTCATCCACATGTCGTATTCATACGCTTATGGCCTGGCCGCGCGCCTGGCGATGCAGGGTTACCTCGCCACCTTGGGCAGCGACAAGGTCGGCTTCAGCATCGTCGGCAAGGACGACGACGGCAAGCCCTTGTACATCGGCGGTGTTCGCGGCGTGGTCGAGCGCAACACGATGCGCTACTACCTTGCGATCGAAGCCTACCTCGGCGCGCTGTCGACGCCGCCGGCCGACCGGCTCGAAAAACGTCTGCGCGACTGGTTCGCGGCGACCGAGCGCTACCCGGTCCAGTTGCACGAGCTGGATCGCGACGACTACCTTGCAATGAAGCGCCACGAAGTGCAGCGCCAGAAGGCGGGAGCGAAGGCGGTCACTTCGAACTGACTTGGCCTCTGGCGTGTCGCCTCAGTGCAGCGGCACGCCGGTCTTCGCCTGCAGCTCCTCGCGGGTCACGCCCTCGGCGAGTTCGACCACCTTCAGGCCTTGCGGCGTCACGTCGAGCACCCCGAGGTCGGTGATGATGCGGTTGACCACGCCCACGCCGGTGAGCGGCAGCGTGCACTCGGGCACGATCTTCAGGTCGATGCTGCCGTCCTTCTTCTTTGCGACGTGCTCCATCAACACCAGCACGCGGGCCACACCGGCCACCAGATCCATCGCGCCGCCCATGCCCTTGACCATCTTGCCGGGGATCATCCAGTTGGCGAGGTCGCCCTTGGCGCTGACCTGCATCGCGCCGAGGATCGACAGGTTGATCTTGCCGCCACGGATCATCGCGAAACTGTCGTGCGAGCCGAAGATCGACGAGCCCGGCAGCGTGGTCACGGTCTGCTTGCCGGCGTTGATCAGGTCGGCGTCGACCTCGTCTTCGGTCGGGAACGGGCCGATCCCGAGCATGCCGTTCTCGCTTTGCAGCCAGACCTCGATGTCGGGTGAAACGAAGTTGGCCACCATCGTCGGCAGGCCGATGCCAAGGTTCACGTAGAAGCCGTCTTGAAGTTCTTGGGCCGCGCGCGCGGCCATCTGGTCGTGGGTCCAGGCCATGGTCAGGCTCCTGCTTTCGCGGTGGTGGATCGCTCGCTGAGCGTGCGCTTCTCGATGCGTTTTTCGGGGTGTGCGTTCAATACGATCCGGTGCACGTAGATGCCGGGCAGGTGCACGGCGTCGGGGTCGAACGCGCCGGTCTCGACGATCTCCTCGACCTCGACGATCGTGGTCTTGCCGGCCATCGCCACCGCCGGGTTGAAGTTGCGCGCGGTGCGGCGGAAGATCAGGTTGCCGCTCTTGTCGGCCTTCCAGGCCTTGACGAGCGAGACTTCGGGTACCAATGCGCGTTCCATCACGTAAATGTGGCCGTCGAACTCGCGCGTTTCCTTGCCCTCGGCCACCAGCGTGCCCACGCCGGTCTTGGTGAAGAACGCCGGGATGCCGGCACCGCCGGCGCGCAGCTTTTCGGCCAGCGTGCCCTGCGGTGTGAATTCGAGCTCGAGTTCGCCGGCCAGGTACTGGCGCTCGAACTCCTTGTTCTCACCGACGTAGCTGGAGATCATGCGTTTGATCTGGCGCGTCTCGAGCAGCAGGCCGAGACCGAAGCCATCGACGCCGGCGTTGTTCGAGATCACCGTCAGGTTCTTGACGCCAGAGTCGCGCAGCGCGGCGATCAGCGCCTCCGGAATGCCGCACAGCCCGAAGCC